>CANRQF010000008.1 GCA_947632715.1 uncultured Bacilli bacterium
CCACCATATATTCATGAATCACTAAAAGAACAAGATCGTTATCAAACTGTTTATGCTAAATACTTAGGTAGTGCAGCGGCCCCAACGGCAGGATTACATTTTACGAAAGAATTATTAAAAGAACTCGAAGATATGGGTGTAATTATTTGTTATGTTACTTTACATGTTGGTTTAGGTACATTCAGACCAGTGGAAGTAGAAAATATTAAAGAACATCATATGCATACAGAATATTATGAAATGAAAAAGGAAGTAGCAGATATTCTTAATTTAGCTAAGAAAGAAAATAGAAAAATATATGCTGTAGGAACAACTAGTACAAGAGTATTAGAAACCGTTATGAGTAAATATCATGAATTTAGAGAATGTACAGGTAATACAGATATCTTTATATATCCTGGCTATGAATTTTTAGCCATTGATGGTTTAATTACTAATTTTCATTTACCAAAGAGTACTTTGTTAATGTTAGTTAGTGCTTTATCTAAAAGAGAATATATTTTAAATGCTTATGAAGTAGCTAAACAAAATAATTATCGCTTTTTCTCTTTTGGAGATGCAATGTTTATAAAATAGTGCTATAATAGTAAACCAAAGAAAGGGAAATAAATATGCCAAATGATTTTTATGATATTGATATGATGCAAACTCTTAACGATATTGCTGAAGAATTGGATAAGAAAAATGTAAGTAGAAAAGAATTATTAAAAGAACTTGAAGATGGAGTTTATAAATTACTTGATGGTGCAGAGGAAAAGGGCCGAAAACTTGCAAAGTGTTCGACATTTAATGTTAAAGTTTTAGGAGAAATTATAGCTAAATTTCTTACTGATACTGAAAACAAAAAATTTTATTTTAAGCAAATAAAAATTGAATATAACCATGCATGCTATTATGATGGATTTAATGGTTTTAATGAACAAGAGATACAATATTTTGCTGAAATTTCTCATACTCATAACGTACTATTTTATAATACAATCGCTTATGATAATATTAACGAAAATAAAATTTATTCATTAAAAGAACTAAAAGAGTTAACCTGTTTTGAATATCATTCTTATCCTAGCGACATTATAGAAATTTATAACTGCTATATTCCTTTTGATGAGTATAAACTAAATTTAGACAAACATCCTAATTTTACATTGGAAAATAAAACAAATGCTATTGATTCAAGAATTAAAATTATAGAATTTGTTGATACTTTAATTAATTATCGAATATATCATAATTTAGAAAATATTACAAAAGAAGAATTAGCAAATTTTGAACAAGAATATGTCTTAAAATATAATAAAAAAGAAGATAATAGTCGTAAATTAACAAAATAATAAATTCTAAATGATAATTTTTGCAACATTGAGTATAGAAAAGGAGAAAGTATATTATGTTTTATAAAGAATACTATGAATGGAACAAAATTGAAGAAATATACAAAACTAGAAACTTTGGTAACATTCTTCAACTTGATAATTCTGATCTTGTATGGAATTTAGATAAAGTTGTTGAAAATAAAGAATTGTTAGAAATCATGCAAAAGAGTGTAGAAATACTTGAACATGTTCCAAATGGAATAGCAATAATTCGTTTTTATATTCACAATGACCATATGCAAACTAGAAAAGAAATATTAGATTCTGCTTCTTCTAGTTCTGTAAGTGGGAGAAACCATTACACAAATGATTTAGTGTTTTTGTATTTAAGTAATTTTGCCATTAATAATATAGAAGAATCTATATTAATGAAATATCCTGGCAATAATAAAAAAGAAAGAATGGAAAACTTTTTAAAAGATTATGAGGAAAAAGCAATAAAAACTGCTAAAAGAAGACTTTATGAATTAGAATTATATGTAAAACGTTATGCTTTAGCTTTAGTTGAATATTTTTATGACGTACAATATAATGATATTCGTAATGAAAATGTGGTTAATCGTAACATATTAGATAAATATAGCGAAATATATGATAAATTTGAAACTTATAAAAATTTACCATTAGAAAAGATATATCGAATAATTGATTTATTACAACCATTTTCTGATAAATATAAATATGGTAAAAGGGAATTTTATGGAGCAAGATATAGTGAGTATGATAATGTATTTGAACCTTTATTTGATGGACCATACGATTTCTTAAGTCCAAATATTAGAGTTTATAATTTGTTTAATGAAGATGATGAAATAGTCGATAGTTTACTCGCCTATGGAAGAGAAGATGCAAGAATATTAAGAAAATTAGGATATAAAAAATAAAGCCTAGATATTACTCGATATTAAATAAAGGAGGATTAATATATGTATATTGATGATATTGATATATTATGGGATATAGAAAAAATTACATTACAAAAAGAATTTAATAAAGTTATGCAAGAAACAGTTGATTTATTATTAAAAGTTGATGGTGGTATAGATATTTTAAGATATTTTATATATGAAGATATAAATAGAGCATGTGTAACTTGTTGGGAAGAACGTTGGGGTAAGAAATATGGTGGCAACTACGGAAAATACCCAATAAATAGAAACTATTCGTTTAAATCTATGTATAACAAATATATAGAGATATATAATGATGTGAAAGAAAAAACTGATACAAATTTAGAAGCGTATTTTATAGATAGCTTAGAAATAGCTAAAAGAAGATTAGAACGTATAAAGCAATATACACTTGATTACATTAGTAGATTATTATCAGGCGTTATATATGAGAGTGATGCTATTAATCAATATTCAAATTATTTAGAACGTTATTTTAGTATTAATGGAATAGATTGGAAGAAAAATAAGGAATTTGTTCATTCACAATATGATAAAATAATAGACCCAAATACTTATTATAATCTAAATCTAACTCCAAAAGAAATGATTAGAATTATTAATTTATTTAATCCCTATTATTCATATCAAACTTCATATACTCAAAATTTTATTTGGGATAATCGCATTAATTTAGAATATTTTAGTTATTTTGGAAAATATGATAGAGAAACATTGCGATTGCAAGACGACATAATTTTAACCTTTGGTAAATGGGATAGAGACTTATGGAATGAAAGAGGATATGATTATTTAATAGAAGTAGAGAATTTATCTTATTGGAAGTATATAAACCAAGAAACTTTTAAAAAATGGTATGAATTTGTACCAACTAGAAAATTAGTTAATCCAAAAGAAAATAACTTTAGACAATGGTAGATAGAAGTTAATGGCTTCTATCTTTTTTTGCAAAATTTTAAAATAACTTATGCTTTTTTTATGCCTTATAACATGCTATAATTTGTAAAGGAGGTATCCATCATGAAATTTAAATATAATTTAGAACAAAAGTCAAAAAGAAATAATGCTCGTTTAGGTAGTTTTATTTATAATGGTAAAAAATATGAAACACCAATGTTTATGCCTGTTGGAACTAATGCGACAGTTAAGACATTATCACCTGAAGAAATCAAAGAAATTGGTTGTGGTATTATCCTTGCTAATACTTATCATTTATGGCTTAGACCTGGTGAAGATACTGTTGCTAAAGCCGGTGGACTTCATAAATTTATGAATTACGATGGACCTATTTTAACTGATTCCGGTGGTTTTCAAGTTTTTAGTTTAGCAAATCCTAAAGGTATAACTGATGAAGGAGTTCACTTTAAAAATCATTTGAATGGGGATAAATTATTTTTAACTCCCGAAAAATCAATCGATATTCAAATGAAACTTGGTAGTGATATAGTTATGAGTTTTGATGAATGCGTAAAGTGGCCAAGTACAAGAGAATATATTGAAAATAGTGTAAATAGAACTTTAGATTGGGCAAAAAGAGGTAAAGAAGTATTTACTAGTAAAGAGCAAATGTTATTTGGAATTGTTCAAGGTGGTGAATACGAAGATTTAAGAGAGAAGTGTGCTAAAGAACTTGTTAAAATGAATTTTGATGGTTATTCTGTGGGTGGAACATCCGTTGGGGAAGATAAAAAAACTATGTATAAAATGGTTTCTTATGCTACTAAATATTTACCAGATAATAAACTTCGTTATTTAATGGGAGTAGGGGACCCAATCGATTTAATTGAAAATGTTATGCGAGGAATAGATCTATTTGATTGTGTATCTCCCACTAGACTAGCAAGACATGGTCATGCTTATACTAAACATGGTAAAATTAATTTAAAAAATAGTAGTTATAAAGAAGATTTTAGTAAAATAGATGAAGAATGTCATTGCTATGCTTGTGAAAATTATACCAAAGCTTATATTAGACATTTAATTGTAGCCAATGAAACTTTTGGTGCAAGGTTATTATCTATTCATAACATAACTTTTTTAACTAATTTAATGAAAGAAATAAGAGAACATATCAAAGATGATACTTTAGAAGAATTTAGAGATCAATTTATATTAGATTATTATGGAGAAGGTTACGATTATGAATAAAAGAATTATTTGTATAACTATTGTCTTTATTTTATTATTAATTAGTATTCCTACTACTTATAAAGTCATAAAAAATCATCATAATAATCTTTATAAAGCTGTGAATGAGAAAATAATTGAAAGTGCTAAAAGATGTTATTATGATGAAGTATGTACAGATAGTACTGTTACTTTAGAATTTTTATACGAAAATAAGTATTTAAATTCTAAAATGAATGATCCAGTTACTAAAGAATACTATAATGAATCTTCTTATGTCAAAAAAGATAATAATAATTATGAATTTGTGGTTGTGTCATGACCACTTTTTTTATTTACACCCATTGTACCACCTAGAAGACTCACTATAATTAGAATAATATAATATACTATTGTTGATATTTTAATACTTGAATTAAATAAAATAAATTTTAATATAATCATAATTAATATAAATATACTTCCAAGTAATAAGCCCTCTAATAAACCATTTTTATGCTTTTTATAGGCATTGCTAAAAGTTAAAACAAAAAATAAGATAATATTAGCAATAAATAAGATAATAGAAGTAATGCCACTATTTAAGCCAATTAAATTGAGTAAACTAACTATAAATGTAATCATTAGTTCTAAAATTAAAAATATACTTAAGTATTTACCATAATTTATTAATCTCTCCATATAATCACCTAATAAATTATAATAAAATGTTTAAAATATTATGAATAAAACCATAATATATTTAGGTGATCTTATGGAAATCTTTCAAGTTTTATTTAGAACTGCTTTCTTTTATTTCTATGTTATTTTATGTTATAGATTAATGGGGAAAAGAGAAGTTGGTCAACTTGGTATCATTGATTTGATGGTATCTATTTTAATTGCAGAATTAATTGCGATATCTATTGAAAACATTAAAGATAGTATTTTATTAACTATTTTGCCTATTGCTCTATTAGTATTTTTAGAAATATTACTTGCTTATATTTCGATTAAATCAAGAAAAGTAAGAACTTTCTTTGATGGAAAACCTTCACTTATAATTTGTAATGGTAAAATTAATTATAATGAAATGGTAAAACAAAGATATAGTATGGATAATTTATTATTAAGTTTAAGACAAAATTCAATTAAAAATATTGATGATGTTGAATATGCTTTCTTAGAACCAAATGGTAAGTTATCAATATTTAAATATAATTTTTTAAAAACAAAAAGTGCTTATCCAATGCCTTTAATATTAGATGGCTCTATCCAATATAAAGCATTAGATCATATTAAAAAGAATAAAAGCTGGTTAGAATATATATTAAATAGTAAAAATTTAAAAGTAGAAGATATATTTTATTGTTTTTATAAAAAGAAGAAATTATTTATTATTAAAAGAAGTGATTTAAATTAATTATACAAAAGCATACGTGTATGCTTTTTTGAATGTCAAAAATTAAAATTGCAAGTTTTTTTAATTTTTGGTTGACAAATAAGTGTTAAGTTTTTTATAATAATATTGTAAACGATAGAAGGTTGAGGTTGTCATGGATAAGTTAAACGATTTACTACAAGAATTAGGGGTTTCAAAGGTAAAACTTTCTAAGTATTTAGGAGTTTCAAGGCAAATGGTATATAACTATTTAGTATTAGATAGTTTGGATAAATGGCCTAAGGAAAAGAAAATTCTATTGCTACAATTACTAGATTTAAAAGATGGTAGTAAAGAAGAATTAGAAAATATTAAAGTAGATACTGAATATTTGATGAACGTTGAAAAAAGATTAAATATTGGTGTTAAAAGTGGAAGTGATATAGATAATTTCTTAGATCTAAAAGGTCTTGATAAAGAGAGTAGAATACTTCTGAATGATATTGCTTTTATATTAAAAGAAAAGTTAGAAGATAATGTAAATGGAAGTACTCAAGCTGTTAAATATTTATATTATTCTTTGCAATCTATGGATAATGTTCCAGAAATTAAATATTTCTTAGGATATATGGCAAAAACAAATGGCTTTATTAATTCTGAAGAATTTGCTTTTAATGAAGATAAACAATTTATTTTTGAAGCTATTTTATATTCAGCATTAAATTTATATAATAATGGCGGAGCAAGTAAGAGCAAAGTAATGGAAAATAGAAGACATTTTGTAGAAGAAATTGAAGCTAAAAAGGAAGAAAAATTGAGTAGAACTCAACAATTAAATACAGTAAGAATTCAAGCATTAAAAGAACTTGGCTATACGGAAATTAATTCATCAAATGCTGCTGAAGTTTTTGAAAAAATAGCAGAGATTCAATCAAGAAAAGCGTAATTAATTAGTAAAGGGAAGTGCAAATTATGAAAAAGAAAGATAAAAAAAATAGAGAAGTAGCAGAAATTAGAGAAACTAAAAAAGAATTAAAAAAAGAAAAAGATATTGTTTTAATAATACTTATTATTATATTAATATTAATTACTATTTCCTTAATTGTAATAAAAGTTATTAATGGTAAAACGTTAGATACTGATAGTAAAGAAATTAAAGAATTACATAATTATTTTAATACAGATGATTTAAATAATTGTAATGGCTTATTTATTTATACTGATAAAAAAATTGAATACAAAGATTTAACAGCTGATAATGCAATTTGCCTTGCTTATTATAAATCTGATATATCTAGTGCAACTGAAGAAACATATAAACCTAAAAAGAAAGAAACTTCTTGTAAAGTAGATGATTTTACATTTAAAGCTGATGAAGAAAGTAACGAATGTAATGTTACTAAAATTGATAAGAAAATAATTGATGATACGTATAAAAAATTATTTGGTAAAGAAATTGAAAACAATGGTTCATTTAGAATTGATAATTTTAATATTTGTTATTTAAATGGTGATTATTATTATTGTGGTTTATCTGATACCTTCATTTACACGATGGGTAATGATTCAAAAATTTATCGTGTGATAAATAGAGCAGTGGAGCAAAAAGATGAAATAATTATATATGATTATTTTGCTAAAATAAATGATGATAAATGTTATACATCATATACAAGTGATAAAGAAAATAAAGATTGTACAAAAGCATATAGTGATAACAAAAATGTTGATTTTAAATTTATGAAGAAAAATACAACTAAATATAAACATGTATTTAAAAAAGCAAGTGATGGATCATATTATTGGGTAAGTTCTAAACCAGTTAAATAAGATATATTAATTGAAAGAGTAGAAGTAGACTACTCTTTTTTATGTATTAAAAATTCATATTATATAGAGTAGAGTGGCTATTAATATTTTTATTACCATATTTAGCTTATATAAAATTTTAACTCCCCTACTAATAAAATACAATTAAACTATAAGTAAATACATAAATATTTTATCACTTTTTATATTAATTATTTGTTGTTATTTTATTTAATATTTATTAAAAATAGAATATATATATCCTTATATAAAATATTAATATAGGATATATAATATATAACCTTATTAAATATATTAATTAGGATATTATTTATTCTTTTTTAATTATTAAATTCATGATTATTTTTGATTCATTATTAATTTATAGAATTAATTCATATTTAAGATCGAATTGATAGATTGAATATAGAGCAATGGTTGACAATAATTTAAAAAATGCAAAATATTTTTTCTCGTTTTCTATTTTGCATAATGTATATTATGTTAACCAAGACTTCTGAAATAAAAAGTTAATAATATTTTGAGATAGTTTATTACTACTATTCATACAATTTATTAAGGTGATATTGTATGTCTGTCTTTAGTTCTTTATTAATATCTTTTATAGCAGGTATATCTACAGTGCTTGGATCTTTTATTATCTTTTTTAATATAAAAAATAATAATATCAATAAATTTATTACTTTTTGTTTATCATTTTCAATAGCTATTATGATAGGTATTAGTATTACTGATTTAATTCCTACATCATTATTTGATATTTTATTATCTATCCCTACTCCACTTTGTTACCTTATAATATTATTATCTTTTTGTCTTGGCATACTTATTATCTTTATAATTAATAAATTAATGTATAATAATAATGATTCATTATATAAATTAGGGATTCTTAGTATGATTGCTCTTATTATCCATAATTTTCCAGAAGGTATTGCTACTTTTATGGGAAGTATGGAAGATGCTAGTTTAGGTATTAAATTAGGTATTGCTATTATGTTTCATAATATTCCAGAAGGTATTTCTATTGCTGTACCAATATATTATGCTACGGGATCTAAAAAGAAAGCCATCTTACATACATTTTTATCAGGTATTGCTGAACCTCTTGGGGCTATACTTGCTTTCATCTTTTTAAAAAATTATATTAATAGTTTAATGATTAGTATCATTCTTTTATTTGTGGCTGGTATCATGATTACTTTATCAATTGAGGAAATGCTTCCTAAAGCAATATCATATAAAGAACACAAATTTATTTATCTTGGCTTAATAATAGGTATATTAATTATTCTTTTAAATCATTTTATATTCTAACCATATATTGGCAAAGAAAATATTCTTTTTAAGTAATAAAGTCTTATATTTAATCCATAATAATATTGGGAGGGAAGAAAATAATGAGTAGAAACAGTAGTAATAATAGTTTAAGAAGCAACAATAGAGAAAACGCTAACAACAAGTCTCGTAGTAACAAAGAACAATCTAATAATAGTAAATGCAACAACAAAGCTCGTAGTAACAAAGAAAGTAGATAGTAAAAAACAAGGAGATGATCTTAATATCTCCTTTTTAATTGTCATAATGAGGATGTTTCTTATAATCTTCTTGGATTTTTTCATTAGATACATGGGAATATATTTCGGTTGTAGAAATATTTTCATGACCTAATAGTTCTTGAATTATTCTTAAATCAGCACCATTATTAAGTAAATGAGTGGCAAATGAATGTCTTAAGATATGTGGTGATATTTCTTTATTAATACCACTTTTATCACATAATTCTTTTAATATTTTAAAGAATCCTTGTCTACTCATTTTATTACCATTGTAATTTACAAATATGTATTCACTACTCTTTTCTTTTAGTAAAAAATTACGATATTCATTAATATATAAATCAAGATATTTCATGGTGATATCACTTAGAGGAATTATTCTTTCTTTTTTGCCTTTACCCATAACTTTGATTAAGTCCTCTTCTCTACTATAATTAGATAAAGTTAGATTTAATAATTCTGATATTCTTACTCCGGTGGCATATAATACTTCCATCATAGCTTTATTACGATAATCAATAGGTTTCGTAAGTTTAATATCTAATAATTTATTTACTTCTTCTTCGGTTAAAAATTTTGGTAATCTTTTTTCTAGTTTAGGCATCTTTATATTAATACTAGGATTAACTTTAATGATTTCAAGTTCTACCATATAATCATAAAAAGTTTTTAAAGCAGTTAAATAATGAGCTTTAGTTCTAGCACTATCTTCATTTTTATATAAAAACATTCTTATATCATCTTCATTTAAATAAGTTATATCTTGATTATTAAAATATTCTAAGACTTTAATTAAATTATAACGATAACTAGCTACTGTATTATTAGATAATTTTCTTTCATACTTTAGATAGTCTAAATATTTTTCTATATTTTTATTTAGAATTACTTCTTTATTCATAACTACCTTTATTTTATTTCATTTAATTTTTTTAAGGACTTCTTTAAGGCACTATATCTATATGTATTAATTAAATCTTTAGGTTCTAACGAATTAAAAGCTATATTAGTATCGTTTAACACAAATACTGAATAAAAATATGGCTTTTTTAATTCACCAAGTATTTTTGTGGCAATACTTCCTTTACTTTCGCCAAGTTCTTGATAATATTCACTATTTGGCATCATAATAGTAACACAACATCTATAAGTAGCATTTCTATTATGTTCGCCATCTAATTTATTTAATAATTTTATAACACATTGATATTTTGGTAAATTAGGATTTAAAGCTAGTTCTGGATCAGCATATCTTGCAGTATAAACACCAGGTTCTCCGTTTAATGCTTCAACAAATAATCCTGCATCATCCGTTATAATTGGTTTGTTAATATTATGTTCATTGCAAAATTTTAAAATAGCATTCGCTTTAATTAAGGAGTTTTCTTCAATTGTAGAGCCAGTTTCTTCTATTTCTCCTCTATCCCAGCCAATATCTGACATACTTAAAACTTGTAAATCCAATTTCAAATCATTAATGATATTTTGTAAATCTTCGATTTTTCGCTCGTTTGTTGTTCCAAATATTATTTGCATAAAATCATCTCCTATAAAGATTATACCATGATTTCTTAAAAAAATTAATTTTTATAACTTATATTTACATTGTTTTTTTCATAGTCTATAATATAATTAGGTGATTATAAATGAAATATTATTGCATAGGTATTAAAGGTGCTGGTATGTCTACTTTAGCACAAATATTATATGATTTAGGTAATGATGTATCAGGCTATGATGAAGTTACTGATTATAAATTTACGGAAAAAGGATTACATGATCGAAATATTAAAATATATAATGATGATAATCATGAAATAGATAAAAATACGATTGTAACTTATTCTGTGGCAGTGCCTTTAACAAATAAAGAAATGGTTAGAGTTAAAGAGTTAGGTTTAACTATCAAAAAATATAATGAAATAGTTGGCGAAATTACTAGTAAGTTTAACACTATTTGTGTAGCTGGTACTCATGGTAAAACAAGTACTTCTAGTATGGTTAAGCATCTTTTAGAGGGGACTATTAATCCATCATATTTTATTGGCTCAGGGAATGGTCATATAGAAAAAGATAGTAATGTTTTAGTTATCGAAAGTGATGAATTTAATAAACATTTTTTAACTTATCATCCTACTAATACAATTATTACGAATATAGAAGAAGAACATATGGAATGTTATAAAGATTTAGATGATATAATTAATACCTTTAGTAAATTTGCAAATAATACAAAGGAATCTATTATTACTTGTGGTGATAATAAAAATACTCATAAATTAAAAGTAAATAATAATATTATCTATTATGGTTTTAATGAAGAAAATGAATATATAGTTAAAAATAATACTGTAACTAAAGATGGTGAAGAATTTGATTTATATCATCATAATGAATTACTTGAACATTTTAACTTACCTATCTTTGGTACGCATATGGTTTTAAATGCCACTGCTGCAATCATTATGGCTCTAAATTATGGTGTTAGTATAAATGATATAAAAGATAGGTTAAAGACGTTTAAAAATGAAAATAGAAGGCTTTCTGAAAGTATTGTTAAAGATACAATAATAATTGATGATTATGCACATCATCCTACGGAAATAAGTGCTACTATTGATGCTATAAGAAGAAAATATCCAAATAAAAGATTAGTTGTGGTATTTAAACCAAATACTTATTCTAGAATTAAAGATTTTAAAGATGATTTTATTACTTCTTTAAGTAAAGCAGATAAAGTATATTTAACTAATGTTGATTCTAATAGAGAGGTTCAAAGTGATTATCCAGGAATCAATTCTTATTTAATAACTGATGGTATTAAAGATGCTGAAATTATTTCAGAAGATGATGTAAACTCTTTAAAAAAGGAACATGGTTCAATTGTTGCATTCCTAAGTTGTGCCAGTGTTAGTCATTTAATTGAGAATTTTACTAAATTATTAAACGAGGATAAATAATGAAAATTTTAGCAGATACTATAAGGCCAGAAAAATTATCTGATATTGTTGGCCAAGATCATTTAATTGGTAAAGATAAAATATTAACTAATTTAGTAAAAAATAAAAAGATATTTTCTATGATATTATATGGTAAACCGGGAACAGGAAAAACTAGTATTGCCTATGCTCTATCCAAGGAACTTGGGTTAAGAACTAAATTTTTAAATGCCACGGTTAATAATAAAGAAGATTTTGATAATGCCATTAATGAAGCTAAGTTTTATGGTGATTTAATACTAGTAGTAGATGAAATCCATCGTATGAATAAAGATAAACAAGATTTATTACTACCCTACATAGAAAACGGAACAATTATTTTAATAGGTCTTACAACAAGTAATCCTTATCATAAAATAAATCCAGCGATTAGAAGTAGATTACAAATATTTGAATTACATGAACTTAGTGAAAATGATATTATAACTGTTTTAAAGAAAGCCCAAAAAAGCTTAGATGGAATTACAATAGATAATAAATCAATAAAAAGAATAGCTACTTTGTCAAGTGGTGATGTTCGTAGTGCTTTAAATTTACTAGAAGTAGCTTACTACTCTGCTAGTAATCATCATATAACTGAAGAAGTAATCAAAAATATTAATTCTAAACCAGTATTCTTCCATGATAAGAATGAAGATGGTCATTATGATGTTTTAAGTGCTTTACAAAAATCTATTCGTGGTAGTGATGTTGACGCAACACTACACTATATTGCAAGGCTTATTGAAGTTGAAGATTTAGATAGTATTTATCGTCGTTTATCAGTAATAGCTTATGAAGATATTGGTCTAGCTAATCCTGGAATTGGTCCCAGACTTGATGCAGCGATTAACGCCTCAGAACGAGTTGGTTTACCAGAGGCTAGAATTATATTAAGTGAAATAGCGATAGAAATGGCTTTATCCCCTAAAAGTAATAGTGCTGTTGTAGCTATTGATAATGCATTAAATGATATTCATAAAGGTAGTGTTGGTAATATTCCTAAACATATTATAAATGGTAATCCAGATTATAAATATCCTCATAATTATAAAAATGATTGGGTATCTCAACAATATTTACCAGACAATTTAAAGAATGCTAAATACTATTATAAAAAAGATAATTTAGTCGAAAATAATTTAAATAAAGTTCATGATGAAATGAGGAAACAATGAAAATAACAATAATTGGAACTGGAGCTTATAGCTTAGGTATAGCTTTAATGCTTAGTAAAAAAGATAATAATGAAATTGTCCTATGGACCGAAAATAAAGATAATGAAATAGAGTTTAATAATACTCACAAATTACAACATATTTTTAAAGATGTTTATTTTCCTAATAATATTAAAATTACTTCTAGTTATGAAGATGCCTTAAAAGATACTAAATTAATATTTTTAATTACAGGTGCTAAATATATTCAAGATGTATGTAATAATATTAAACCATTTTATAAAGATACACCAATATGTATAGCATCTAAAGGAATACATGATGATACTTTAAGTACACTTTCTACTGTGGTAAAAAACATTTTAAAAACTAAAAATATATGTGTAATATCTGGACCAACTTTCGCTATAGATTTAATTAATAATGAACCAACAGCACTAGCTATTGCTGGTTATAATAAAAAGACTATCAATTTAGTTAAAAGAAATCTGCAAAATGATACTTTAAAATTACGAGTATCTAGTGATATTATTGGTATTGAACTATGTGGTAGCATTAAAAATGTTATTGCTATTGCCTCAGGTATTATTAAAGGTTTAGGTTATTCTGAATCTACTCAAGCATTCTTAATTAATGAATCAGTACATGATATTAAAAATATAATATATGCTCTAGGTGGTAGAAAGAAAACTATTTTATCTTTTGCAGGCATTGGTGATTTACTATTAACTTGTACAAGTACTAAATCTCGTAATTATTCTTTTGGCTATATTATTGGTAAAAATAATAATAAGAAAGAAAAAGAAGAATATTTAAAAAATAATACAGTTGAAGGATACTATGCTCTAGATTCTATTTATAAATTACTCAAGAAAAAAAGAGTTAAAATTCCTTTAATAACTCTTATTTATGATATAGTTATGAATGATAAAGATCCTCATAGTTTAGCAACATTCTTAATAACTAAACCATAGTAATTATATCATTGATAATATAATTAGTAATTAATAAGCCAGCAACTCCAGGAGTAGTAATTAAAGAAGAGATTACTATTCCTTTTTTTAATGGAACTTCATCACTACATACTACTGGTATTTTATTATTTAAATGATTATCTTTAACTAACTTTCTTAATTTTTTGGCTAGAGGATCATTACTTGTTTTATCAAGCCTTGATAATTTAATTTTAGTTGCATCTACTCTATTACCAACACCCATAGATGATATAATCTTAATATTATTAATACTCGCAAATTTAATTAATTCTAATTTAGTATTTATACTATCACAGGCATCAATTATATAATCATAATCTTTATCTAAAATATCCATATTATCTTTATTTAAAAATGTATTAATTGCTTTAACAGAAATATCTGGATTAATTTCATTTGCCATATCTTTTGCTACATCTACTTTATTTTGATTAATTGTATTTAAATTAGCTATTAGTTGTCTATTTAAATTAGATTGTTCTACTTTATCTTTATCAATAATAGTAATATTTTGAATACCACTTCTAATTAAAGAAAAGAAGACAAAACTACCTACTCCCCCTACACCAACTAATAATATCTTTTTACTTTTAATTAATTCTAAATTATTTTCACCAATTAATTTAATTACTCGATCATACATAAAATACTCCATTAAAAAACCTAGTGGTAGTTATTTTGATAAAGCCCG
This sequence comes from uncultured Bacilli bacterium, assembly GCA_947632715.1. Lineage (GTDB taxonomy): Bacteria > Bacillota_I > Bacilli_A > RF39 > UBA660 > SIG200. Next base: position 15,006 of record CANRQF010000008.1, read on the forward strand.
CGCTCTGGCAGGTGGTAGAACACATATCAAGTATTAGGATCCTAACACAAATTAATGGCTAGTCTTCAACACAACAAGATAATTAGTTCCCCAATATATCAATTTAGTCGGTTTTATATGAATAACTTACCTTTCTAGGTAATTTTATTATACCACAGTTTTTAATATTTATACATATATCTTAATTAATTTTACATTTTTATGTAAATAAAAAGTACTAATTAAATAGTACTTATTTCCAACAACCGGATACATCGCAGTTTGATGAGTAAGGCATTGGATTAGGCATTTCCAATTTGACAATCATTGGTATTTTAAATGCTCCACCAAAACCTACACATGTACCTGGTTGTAAAACTTTTTGTTTTTCAACGATATCACTAGAAATATTTGGAAGCATTTCTTCAATATATTTAATATCTAATGGGTGGGTCATTTTAAATATTAAGAAATTACTACATTGAGCAATAACCGTATCACTTATTTCAACTGGTCTTTGACTAATTATATCTAAGATAACACCATATTTACGACCTTCTTTGGCAATACGATCAAATATATTATAACCAATTAAGAATGTATCACTATCTTTTTGAATATATCTATGGGCTTCTTCTAAGAATAAATGGAATGGTATACTTGCTCTTTTCTCTAATGATTTAGAATATTCAAATAATAAACGGCAAAATATTTTAACAATTACTTTTGCATAAACATCATCTATGTCTTCTAAGTTAATATTTATAATTTGTGCTTTATGATCATTTTTCATTACTAAAGATTTTATATATTCATCTATTGGTACGTGTTTATCTCCAGAAAAGTAGCCACCAACTTTACTAGTCATAATTGTATTTAAACGTACCTTTAAGATAATTGAATCACTATATAAGTTTTCATTATGTTGGAATCCTTCACTTATTAAAGTAAATTCTAAAGCTTTAGCAAAATCAGTTAATGTATAATAAGCATTATCTGGTACATACCATTCTGTATTATCATCCATAATATGTTTTAATATATAATCAGTAATTAAAACACTTTCACCAAAATTACCATGAGCATCAATTTCAAAACATTCACTGAATACCCTTTGATAACCAACACCAGGAATAACACTATCAAAATTAAATTCAGGTGTATTACATACTTCAATTATGGTAAATATTTCATTTTTCTTATTAGCGGTAGTCTCATTACTAAAAAGAATGGCAAGTAAAGCTTTAGCAATTAAATGATTTTTTAATTTTCGACTTTCTTCATTTTCTTTACTAAATATTTTAGCTAAACGAATTGTATTTTCGATAATTGGTAATTGAGAATGGGTACTTGCTTGTAATAATAATGCCCAATCGTCTAAATTAAGTAAATGTAATGGTAAATCTAGGCGGAAATCATCAGCATCAGTAGGATTTGTAGTTATGAATTTATAATTATATTGAGCATTTATTTGATTAAGACTATGAAAAGCATTTTTATATTCACCGTAAGCATCAAAGATAAATAAGTTAGCATTAATGGGATTCATTGCTTTATTACTAAAAATATTTTGAACTATTCTTGCTACTCCACATGATTTACCAGAACCAGAGTTACCAAATATAGCTAGGTGATTAGAAAATAAATCATTTATATTAGGACAAACTTTAAAATTTTTATAGATTGCTGAATCACCCAAAACAAAAGATTTTTCATTATAGGTTCCGACTAATTCCATAAGTTCAGCACCATTTATTACTCTAATTGTTGAACTAAGTAATGGTTTTCTTAATACACCATTTAAATATCTTGTACCTTGATATTCACCTAAAAAACGTATTTTTATTACATCATCATTAAGTTCAATAACTTCACCTAAAATTCTTTGATTAGGGGCTTCAAATATAACATGAACATTCATTAAATCTGAAACGACATCTTTGCTCATTTTATTTTCTACATGAGCTATATTATCACTTATATAAAGTATTTTACCGAACATAATACATCATCCTTTTTATTCTAACTATTTAAATTATACCTTAATTTAGATTGACAAGCAATAATTAATTATTAATTATTAATTAATATGATCAAAAACATTAAAGTTAACACTATTATTTTGAATTTTATTTAATACTTTAGTAGCAGAATCACCTTCTAAAACAGTTGGGCTATAATCATTGGTGTTTGTTACACTAGAAACTCTAGTTGGATATATTTTTACTTTAGTATCAATTATTTTTTTATCTTCATATGTATATTCAATATTAAATATCATTGTATCTTTATCTTTAGGGTTTTTATTACCACCAAAGGAAAAATTAGCTAAACTATAAACTATATATTTATCTTTATAACATTCAATTCCTTGTAAAACATGAGGATGATGACCTATAACTAAATCTACCCCATTATCAATCGCATAATGAGCTAAATAAGTTTGGATTGCACTTTGCTTATAATCTTTTTCAATTCCCCAATGAAATGACAATATTATTGAATCAACATTTAATGCATTTAAGTCATTAATAACTTTATCAATCTTAGTAGTACATTGTTTATCTTCAATACAATGAATACCTCCTAAACCAATTCTAATATTATCTTTTTCAAAAACATAGTAATAATTATAACCAACAAAATGAATATTGGCATTAGTTAAAGTATTAACTGTATCAGTATAACCTTCATCACCATAATCTTTAATATGATTATTAGCAATATTAACAACTTCAATACTACTATTATTTAGAATAGAAACATATGAAGGTGGTGCTTTAAAATTAAATTTTTTAGGAGTTTTGACGTTATAATCAGTAAATGTCGTTTCTAAATTAGCAAGAGTAAAATCATCTTGTTCAAAAATACCTTTTACTCCTTTAAAAAAATGATCTTCGCCATATTTATCATAATAATAATTAAAACTATTGGGATAACCAAAATTATCATCATAACCAATTGTACAATCACCAACAGCAGTTATATTAACATTTGTAATCTTTGGTGATACTATATCATTATTTTCATCTTCATGATTTTCAGTTTCTTCATCTTCATCAGTAGATGATTCATTTCCATTTTCATTAATATTATTTTTATTATCTATATTATTATTTTTAAATAACATATTATATGAACCATATGCAAGTAATATAAATAATAATATGGAAATTAAACTAATTAGAATTATTTTTTTATCCTTCATAAAACAACACACCATCTCAACCTAAGTATAACATAATTATATAATAAAAAAAAGCATTTACTTATGCTTCGTAAACGCTTACTTTCTTTCTAGATTTACCTAATCTTTCGTATTTAACAACACCATCTATTTTACTAAATAATGTATGATCTTTACCCATTCCTACATTAGTTCCTGGATAAATTTTTGTTCCTCTTTGACGATAAATTATAGAACCAGCAGTACAAACTTGACCATCAGATAATTTAGCACCTAATCTACGTCCTCTTGAGTCACGACCATTATCAGTAGAAGATTGACCTTTTTTATGGGCAAATCTTTGAATATCTAACTTAATAAATAACATCTTTATTCTCCTTTACTATAATATTTTTCGGATATTGTTTTTCTAATTCTTTTAATAACTCTAACATACTATTAATTAATTTTTTTATAACTTCATTACTACTTTTAATATGAATATATAAATCTTTATTATCTTCATATTTTATAGCATTACTATCAATATTTAAAATACCATTAATAGTAGTATATACTATACTAGATACACTAGCACAAACAATATCATTTCCAAACTTATCATAGTTAGCATGACCACTAACTTTGATAGTATTTTCATTATACATTACTTTAATCATAATTATTTGTTAATTTTCGTAACAACAAGTTTTGTATATGGTTGTCTATGACCTTGTTTTTTACGATATTTCTTTTTAGGTCTATATTTGAAAACAATAATTTTCTTGTTTTTACCATGTTTCTCTACTCTACATTCAACACTAGCACCTTTTACAGTTGGAGTACCAGCAACACCATCAACAAATAATACTTCATCAAATGTAACAGTACTACCTTCATCAGCATTTAATTTTTCAACATAGATTACATCACCAACAGTAACATAATATTGTTTTCCACCCGTTTTAAATACAGCTTTCATTTCATACCTCCTTATATTAATATTATTTAAGTCGCGCCCTTAAGGTAAATAATATTTTTAAACCTTTTCAGTGCGGTTTTTTCCGAAATGACTTAAAACACTTAGATTTTACCAAAAAACTAGTAGTTTGTCAATTTTTTAGCCCAAAATATTCATTAATTATGTGATCTTCTCTTATATATTTATTATTTTTTTTAAAATAATGTAATACATTCTTTCTTAAAGACTTTATATCTTTTGTATGATTATCTATTTTAGCATATTCAAGTTTATATAGACTTCTTTCTAGTAGAAATCTTTTAAAAACATATTTATAATTTTTAACACATAAAATGATTTTATATAATAAGAAACTACAAATAAAGTAATTGTCAAAGTTATATTTATAATTCATGTAAACAAAGATAGTCAAAAATATTAAAGAAAAAAATATACTTAAATAATAAGAATGATGAAAAGGCAAGAAAAGTTCCATAAAACTGGTTAATAATTTATTACCATCTAAGGGAATGATTGGTATTAAATTAAAAAATAAAATAAACATATTATATTTTATAAAAAGATTATAAGTAATAATATTAAAATAATCTTTTAAAATAAATAAAAATATAAATAATATTACTTGAAATAGTATTCCTCCTAAACTTATTATTAAATCTTTAGTTATATTACTATTTATTCTTTTATGAATTTCTGTATATCCTCCAAATGGTAAAATTTCAATTTTTATAATTTGATATTTAAAAATTTTAATAAAAAAAATATGACCTAATTCATGAAATAAGCATATAAAAAAGATAATTAAAATATTTTTTATGAATCCACAAAATAAGCAAATTAAAATGAATATATATGTCAAATAACTAATTTGTATTTTATTTAATATATTCCTCATAATCGATATAAGTACCCTCTTTTTCTAAAACTAAATAATAATAATCTTCAATAGTTTCCCCTAAAAGAGTATCTTTTTCTATATAATCATACAAATTGACATTAATATTAGTTAAATTACCATAATAATAATTTATTCCATCATATCCTTGTATTATTATTGTATTACCATATTTTTCTTTTTCCCCAATAAAGACCACTATTCCTCCATATCTACTTGCAACTGGTGTCCCCTTATTTGTTATAATTTTAATGCCATTTTCATATTTTTCATATTTATTTATATCATTATTACCACTAAAAACTAAATTACTATTGGCATTAATATTAGGTAAAAGTTTACCAAATTTATTTTGATACCATTTATTAATTTTAGTGAATTCAATTGAGGAATTAAAAATGTATTTATCTAATAATTCTAAATTTTTATCATCTATTTTAATTAATATTAATGTACTTATCACAAAAATTATACTAAGTAAAATTCTAGTTATTAAAAATTTTATATATCTAATTCCTTTGTTGTTATCATTTGCTTTTTTATAATTTTTATGAGTTATTTTCATGCAATCATCAATATTCATCTTATCCACCAATATATTATATTCAGTGAACTAAGATATTATTTCTTTTATAATATAAGACATAAAATATAAAATTAATAATTAAATTATATCCTATATTAAAAATTATTGATTGAATATTATTAAATACTAAAGAATTACTTATAATTATATATAAAACATAATTTATGGTTATAACAAATAAATAAGAAAAGAAATTCTGATAGTTTAAGTAATTAAATAATTTATTTACTAAATATAGTATAGTTAAAGTTATTGTATTATAAAATGTATTAAATATTAATAAATCTAGGATTAAACCTGTTAATAAATAATATTTATACGATTTATGATATAAAAAAGTGATAAAAAAATAGGTATTGAATCTTGTATAATTAGTAATTAAAATATCAAGAATTATAAGAATGTATATCATAATTTCTCCTTAAGAATTGTTACATAATCAATATCTTTTACTTTAATTCGATAATCTACTTTAATTATTTTTTCAATATTTTTATTTGCATCACTTATTTCTTTTACGAGTCCAATATAAATATTATCTCTAATATTACCTAGTCCTGAAGTATAAATCATATCACCTACTTTTATATTACTATAATTAGAAATATTACTAACTATTAATTCATTACCTCTATACTCAAGTAATCCTATCTCATCATTAATCATTACTGATATTTTACTATTTTTATTAGTTAATAATTTGACATTACTACTATTTTTATAGACTTTATCAATAATTCCTACTAAGGTATTATCATATATAATCGGATACTTATCTATTCCATCATCTTTACCTCCTCTTATTGTAATTTCATTCATATAGTTATATATATCTTTATAAATAATCATACTATTAATATAATCAATATCATAAACTATATCTATATTATTAAATTCTAATAACTTATCATAATCTTTTTTAAGTAAATTACAATCAATAGTATTATATATATTCTCTTTAAAATAATATAATTTATATAATGGTTCTTTTATTAAAAATAAAATAAATAATATTAAAAATAGATAATTATTTTTAAATATTTTATACATTTTGGACACTCTTTACATAACTATTTAATATGCTTTGATTTAAATTGTTATATAATTTATCATCTGTTGTTTTTCTTATTAATTTTTCATAATCAATTAAATCACGATAAAAATTATTATCGACTTTTATAGCATCTAAATAAACTTTAATATCATTTTGAGCTAAAAAAGTAATCATCCGATTAACAAGATCTATATCTTCATATATGGCAGTATATAATTTATATTTATCATTTTCGTAAATCATAATTCCTGACGGTAAATTATCAAGAATATTACTGGCATCATCAAATTCTTTATAAGCACTAACTTCTAGAGCATAAACTATATAGTCATTTTGATCATATATTTTCTCTTGATTTAGAAAGAAAAATGTAATTAAGATACCTAAGCTTATAACAACCAAAAATATTATTATTTTTTTCATATTATCACCAAGATTAATATATCACAATGAATCTAAAAAAAATGTCAAAAAAAGAAACCTTTAAACAAGTTTCTTTTCTAGTTTTATTTCTTTATCTTTAATGTATACAAAAGCTTTATGATAACTTAAATAAAGTAAAGTATTTAAATGATTTTCTTCTACTAATGGTATATTATTTTCCTCTAATAAAGCTATTTTTCTTTTTAAATCATAATTAGATAATCTGACTTCTCTTTGTTCATCAACATCTATGTATCTTAATAAATCTTTTTCATAAAATAATTTACAATTATCAGAAAAATTTTTTTCTAAATTCCAAATCATCCCTATATCATTTAATAATTCTATTTTCTTTTGTTTAATCATATCATCATTTAGACTATAATCTTTATAATATAAATATCTTTGATTTGTTAACCATTTATTTAAAGTTTTATTTTCCTTAGCATGATCATTATACATAACATTTAAGTTACCATTCTCTTCATAATAATCTTTGGCTACATTATATGATTCTAGCCAATTAAGAAAATGCTTAGATAATTGATTGTCAGTTGTAAGATCAAGTTCATCAAGTAAATTAATTCTTTTAATATCATATTTATTATTTAAACCTTTTTCTTTATCTTTATAATAACTAAAATACATTTTCTTTTGTAAATATAACCATGAACCAATATTATAACCTTTTTTATCATAATTTATTCCATCCATAGTTTTAAAATCTAGGGGAATATCTAAATTATTATATGCTGTTTTATATTTAACTACTAATTTATACATTTCATGCCATTTATAATCTTGTAAATCCCAAATCATCCCAATATTATTAAGTTTATCTATTTGTTCTTTGGTAATATCATTAGTAGAACTTCTAAGTTTATCCTTAGGAATAGATTTATTTTCTTTAGTATACTCTTCTTTCATTAAATAATACTTATATGCATGTCTTTGATTACCAATCCATAAACCTAAATTATAACCATCTTTAGTAATATAACTATTTTTAATTATTAAATTTCCATGCTCTTCGTAATATTTTTGAGCTTTAGTAAACATAAAATCCCAAGCATTACCAAATACTTGCCAAATCATGTGAATATTATTTAAAAGTTCAATTTGCTCTTTTGTAATACGATAACTAGTACCATCTAGTAAAGCGCGATAATTATCTCGTTGGACACTAATCCATTTACCTAAAGGATAGCCATTTTCATCATAGTTAATGGCATCAAAGGTTTTAAAATTCCTAGGGATACGTAAAGTTTTAAATTCATTATAATATTTTACTGCTAATTGATAATAATCTAACCATCCTAATTTTAAATTATTATTAATATTCTTAAGTAAATCATAAACATTACTATTAATAATTTCTATATTAGCAAATACTCCTGTATTATAAGTTCTTTCAATCCTAGAATCTTCATGATTATATTCTTTCTTTTTTCTATTTAATATGTTAATAATATTATTTTGTAATTCTTGAATATAGGAAATATTTCCTGCTAAATCAATAATAGTTGGTGAAGTTAAAAGGTTAATTATATCTTCTTTAGTATAATTCTCATTAATTAAAATATCTCTTTTTTCACATATTTTAATTAATTCTTCTAATGAATATTTCCTTAATGTGTCAATTCTTTCCTTCATATTATCTCTTACACATAAACATCTTCCAAGTTGTTCATAGAAAACTATATCTGATTTAGTTTCTCTTCCCATAATAACACCATCAACATTAGGAGCATGTATTCCTTCATTATATTGATTTATAGCAAACATTATCTTAATTTTATGAGATACATCTTCTCCATTTAAATTAGTATCATTATAGAAGGCATCTCTTGCTTTTTTACCACCATCACTAGCACTACTTATACTCGTATAAAATTCAATATCATCTTCATTATACATTTCCAATAAATAATTTTTAATAGTATTTTGTATTGCTACAATATCATTAACATTGGAAGTAGAATTAATTGGACAAAAATATATCCATTTACTTCCCATGAAAACATTTTTTTGAATGAGTTCTTTTGTTACATCCATGGAAGCAATAATTTTTTTTAATTTTCTTATTTCTTTTTGATATTTTACCTTTAAATTGTAATTATTAGTTTTATTTAAAAACTCTTCAGTATTATCTAACATTTCTTTTAAATCAACATAAGCACTTTTATATATCATGTTCGGTAAAATGCCATCGACAATTGCTTGTTCTAAAGGATATTCATAAACAATATTATTAGAAAATAATTCAAAACCATCGACTAAAGCCATATCTCTAACATAGGGAGTATTACGATCTCTAATAGTATAAGCTGTAGTACCAATTATTTTCATATTATTATGATAAGAAACTAATTCATTAACATATTTACCCCATACGGGTGCTCCAATATGATGGAATTCATCTAAAATAAGAACATCATAATCTAAATTTTTTAACTTTTCTGAAGAATAATTTGTAAGTTTAGAATAGGTTATTATCTTTAAATTAGTTAACTCATCAAGATTACCATAATATTTTTTTAAGTTATTTAAAAAATGTTCAATTATACCTACAAATGGCTCAATTAGTAATATTTTTTTGTCTAAGTTATTTAAAATATAAGCCATTATTACATATGATTTACCCGTACCAGTAGCTTCAACTACCCCAGCAATTCTTTTACCATCATTAAAAGCTTCATTTATCTTATTAAGTGCATCTTGATTATTCTTATATAAAACTAATCCCATAAAGATCCCCTTTTTTGTAATTGCTTGTTATGATACCATTTTTTCCTAGTTTAGTCAATAAAAAAGAAACATTTCTGTTTCCTATATTTTCATTAATTCATTCTCTTTTTCTTTAACTTTTTCATCAACAATTTTATTATATTTATTAATTGCTTCTTGAACATCATCTAAATATAATTTTTCTTCATCTTCTGGTAATTCTTCTTTTTTAATCTTATCATTATCTTCTTGTCTTATATTACGAAGTGATATTTTAGCTTCTTCGCCAATAGATTTAGCCATTTTAACATATTCACGTCTTCTATCTTCAGTAAGTTCAGGAATAGTTAAAATAATCATTTCACCATTATTAGTAGGTGTTAATCCTAAATTTGATTCATTAATGGCTTTTTCAATGTTTTTTAAGACACTCTTATCAAATGGCTTAATAAATAATTGTCTTGCTTCTGGAACAGTAATATTAGCCACAGAATTAATAAATGTTGGTGTACCATAATATTCAACCATTAATCCATTTAACATTGCTGGATTTGCTCTTCCAGCTCTTATACTTGTTAGTTTATTATCTAGTGCTTCTATTACTTTTTGCATTTTTTCTTCTGTATTTAAATTCATAGATTTACCTCCATAACTTCATTATAATCTACCTCGTTTGTTTTGACAAGATATGATATACACAATTTATTGTATTCATTAATATATAATGCATAATTATCTAATTCATTAATTGTTTCATCAATTTTAATTGTTCCTTCTTCATTTTGAATAGTATTTAAATATTTTTTAATTTGATTTTTAATTTCTCCTAAGTTAACATTAAATTTACTTAATAAATCATCTTCAGTTAATAATTTTCCATTACTTAGATCAAAAACATATGCTTTAACTTTATTAAATGTAATAAAATCTAAACAGCTATAATTAAAATCATTAATTACTAAACTAGCATATTTATTAGATTCATATGTATCATAATTTCTAAACATTAAAGAAAACAAATCATCATTATCATATTTAACTAAATCTCTAGATACTAAATTACCATTTTCTAATTCTTTACTAATATATTTTATATTATTTTTATATACTTCATTTTCATGTTCTAATGTATTAGTAAGTTCTAATTGTGTATTTAAATTAATTACAACATCTTTATAAAATATTTCAGCTGATTCACTAATACTCTCTTCATTAGTAAAATAGAAATATTCTTTATCTTCATCTATTTTAATTTTTTCTTTTTCTTTAGTTTGATTTTTCTCTTTTTTATTATTATCATTTAATTTATAATGTGTATAGTAATATCCACCTCCTATTAAAGCAATTATTATTAATAAGAAAGTAATAAAACCTAATTTACTTTTTAAATTTTCTTCCATAATTATACTCCTAAATATTCATTTAATACTAATTCTAAATTTTCTTCAAACATATTTATATTATCTTTGGTAAAGTATTCATCTGGTTTAATATCTCCTTTAATATAAGAAACTTCATCATCATAAAGTAATATATTACCATTTTTAACAATTAAGATAGTTGGTGCTTGAATATTTTGAATTCCTAAATCATTTGTTGGTACATAATTATTTAAATGATTTATAATTGTTTCATAAGTACCATTTGAATTTTCTCTATCTCTTAAAAAATCATAATAATTAATTTCTGTAATACCTACCCTTTTTGCTACTTCATCTAAGTAATAAGCATAATACTTAGTCCATTCATTTTCAGGAAATCCAAGTAATACTATACCACTTCTACCTTGAATAATATTTAAAACATCAGTAGATGTAGCAAATTGATATAAATTATCCTTAGAAACATTATTATATATATTATTAAACTTAATGGCATCACTTTCTTCCAGTTTATCAAAATCAATTGAGCCAATAACAATAAATAAAATAATACATATGATAAATATTATTATATATGAAACCATTTGAATTTTATTTTTAAAAAATTTCTTTTTTTCTCTTTCTTTTTTCATAATGCACCTAAGTTAATTATAACAAATTTTTTATACTTTTTTAAATACCCTAACTATTATCTTGTCAATATATGTAAAATAATTTTATGAAAAAAGCCAGCATTAACTGACTTATTTATCACTATCACAATTTTCACAAACAGAAGTACCATTTTTATCTACGATTAGATTACCACACTTAGGGCAAACATCTCCCGTTGGTTTAAACCAAGTAGCATAATCACATTTAGGATATCCAGAACAGCCATAAAATATTTTTCCTTTTTTGGTTCTTCTTAAAACAATATCTTTATGGCATTTAGGACATTCAGCCACTTTTATTACTTCTTTATTCTCTTTTTCCTCTTTTTTAATATATTTACATTTAGGATAATTAGAACAGGCAACAAATTCACCAAACTTTCCTTTACGAATTACAAGAGCACTACCACACTCTGGACATATTTCTCCCGTTTCAGTTGGTGCTTTCTTTTCCATGTTTTTAAGAGCATCATCCATAATTGGGGCAAATTTATCATAAAATTCATGTAATACTTTAATATTATCTTTTTTAGCTTCGGCAATATCATCTAAATCTTGTTCCATATGAGCTGTGTATTTAACATTAATGATATCACTAAAATATTCTTGTAATTTATCAGTTGTTTCAATACCCATTTCGGTTGGTACAAATTTTTTATCTTCTATTTTTACGTAATCATGATCTTTAATTGTACTAATAATAGTAGCATATGTTGATGGTCTACCAATACCTAGACTCTCTAACTCTTTTATTAAACTACTTTCTGTATATCTACTTGCTGGTTTAGTAAAATGTTGATATTTATTAATTTCGTTAGCTACTACCACATTACTTTTATAATTTTTAAAATCTGGTATAATTTTATCTTCACTATCTTCATAATCTTGATATACTTTTAAATAGCCATCAAATGTTAAGACACTACCAGTTGTCTTAAATAGATAATCATTATTATCAAAAATAACTGTTGTCATTTTAACTTTAGCATCAGCCATTAGAGATGCTAAACTACGAATATAGATAAGCTTATATAGTTTATATTCATCATTACTTAAATATGGTTTAACTTCTTCTGGAGTCCTATTAATACTTGTTGGTCTAATACCTTCATGCGCGTCTTGGATATTAGCATTTTTCTTGCCAGTTTTAGCATATCCAACATATTCTTTACCATATTTTCCATTAATAAATCCCATAGTCTGTTTAATAAATTCATCAGATAAACGAACACTATCAGTACGCATATAAGTAATTAAACCAACCGTTTCATTAGCTAAATCGACACCTTCATATAATTTTTGGGCTATCTTCATTGTTTTTGAAGCCGGAAAATTAAGTTTATTAACAGCCATCTGTTGTAGTGTTGATGTTTTAAATACTTCTTTACTAGCTTTTTTGCGTTCTTTTTCATCGATATCTTTAATATTAAATGATTTATCTAACTTTTCAAGAATCTCATCAGCTTCTTTTTCCGTATTAATTTCAATATCTTTATCTTTATATTTGAAAAGTTCGGCAGTAAAATCTTTAAAATCTGCTTCAATCGTCCAGTATTCTTTTGGAACAAAAGCAAGTATTTCTCTTTCTCTATCGACAATTAGTTTAAGAGCCACAGATTGAACACGACCAGCACTTTTACCACCAGTTTTATATTGCATTAACTTACTTAATCTAAAGCCAATAATTCGATCTAGTATTCTTCTTGTTTCAGCACCTTTAACTAAATTCATATCTATCTTATTATGTTCTTTAATTGATGATAAAACAACATCTTTCGTTATTTCTCTAAATGTTACACGATCATATTTATCCTCAGGAATATTTAATTCATCTTTTAAATGCCAAGAAATTATTTCTCCTTCACGGTCAGGGTCTGTCGCAAGATATACATGTGATGCACTATCGACTAATTTTTTTAGCTCTTTAACATCTTTATTTTTACCTTTTATTATTTCATAATTAGGTTTAAAATCATTATCAAGATCGACACCAAGGCCATATTTCCCAGTTGTAGCTAAATCTCTTATATGTCCTTTAGATGATACAACTTTATAATCACCAGCTAAATATTTTTCAATAGTTTTACTCTTAGCAGGTGACTCTACTATAACTATATTTTTCAATTTTTCACTCCTTCAATAATTTAATACTTGTCATTTATATTTTATACAATGATTTTTAAATAATGTCAATTAATATTTAATTTTTTGCCAATAAAAAAGAGATTTAAACAATCTCCTTTGGACATATATTATTTTCTTTATAATAATCTTCAATAAATTCATCATCGTCATCATTATTATATTCCGTATACTTTTCTTCTAAATATTTAAAATAATTATTTTTAATAGCCATACTACTAATTTCTATCTTATTATTTACCATATTATTAATTTCTTTTATTTCTTCATCAGTATAAGTTTCATCACCATAATACTTGATTTTACTTTTAGCGGCATTATAATAAGCTATTTCATTTTTCCAAGAACCATCAGCAAATACTACTAATGATTTATAACTATCATCTAAAACATCACTGCCCATATAAAGTCTTGGATCATAATCTAAATTTAATAAATTAGCAAGAGTTGGTACTAAATTTATATAAGAAGTATACATATCAAATGATTTAGCTTCCATTTCGCTATTATATATTACAAGTGGTGTTCTATCTATTTCATAATCATTTAAGTCATAATCTAAGAAAGTACTAACATGACCTTTACCTAGACTATATGGTTGATGATCAGCAAGTAAGACAATTAAAGTATCATCTAATATACCAGCTTCTTCTAATCTATCTAACATTATTCCTAAAGCATCATCTGTAACTTTAACTTTAGATAAATAACGACTTACGGCAGTATTATAGTTATCTTTTATAAATAATTCTTTATATAAATCACCATATGGAGATGGTACAGTATAAGGTGTATGAGGTGTTACTGTGGTAAACCAGGTCATAAAAGGTTTATCCATATCTTGACTTAATAAGATATCCATGGCTTTTTCCATAAATTCTGCATCACTTGCCCATTCACCATACTTATTACTAGCATTTACCTTTAAAGCATTAGCATTATAGTATTTACCACTACCCATATTAGTATGAATAGTATTTCTAGCATAATACCAATCATAATAATCATGCATACTAGTAGTTGTATATCCTTTATTATTAAATAAATTAAAGATTGCTTCAAAATAAGTATTTTTCTTATAGGTATTTGATGTACAAGTATTATAAATTGAGTAAAGACTAGTCATAGCACTAAATTCATTGTTACCAGTAGCACAACTATTACGAGGTGAATAATTATTATTAAAATGCCATCCTTCATTATATAATTTCATAAAATTAGGAAAATATTTTTCATTGATAATACCATCATTAACACTTTCCATTAATATAACAATAACATTTTTACCTTCAAACATTCCTGTATAATCATTATAACCAGTTACATTTTGAGAAGCAAAATATTTATTTAAAGTAGCATATTTTTTGTTATCTTCATTTTTGGCTAGTTCATCTAATAAAGATGGAACTTCCCTTTCACTTACTATTTTATCTTCATTTGAATTAGCATATATTAAATTAAGTTCTTCTTCAACTGGAATCAAATAAGTTTTAAGATCAAGGGCTCCAAAAACTAAAGTACCAAATTGATTGACAGCAATAGTAGGAATACTAGGATTAATAAATAATTCATTATTACTTTTCGTTTGTAGTTTATCTTGCATGAATGATGCATTAATTGTATATGTATAAATAAAAGCACTGATAAAAATTAATACTATATAAATTAAGTTATTTTTAATATTGAACTTTTGTCTTTTATATTCAAATCTTTTAATTAAAATAAAGTAAACAATTAAAATAATAAATGGAATAAATACACAAAGATATGATATCTTAAATGATTGTAAAAAATCACCGATTAAACTAGTTACTGCTTCTAATTGACTAGACGTATTCAAAGATATGTATACACCTAAATAATTAATAAAGCCAACTTGCAAGCATGTATAAATAGCATAAAATAAAACATATATTGCTATAATTGTATTTCTTAACCATCTTTTACAAAAACTGGCAATTGAAGTTATAACTAAAGACAATAAAAAACAACTAATTAATATTCTCAAAGATGAATAACTTAAAATACTAAAATTATTTAATATTCTAAATATAATTTCAATAGTAAATGTTAGTATAGTTGTTACTATTAAACTTAATAAATAATTATCCTTAAACTTTTTCATGTATCCTACTTCCCTCTATGATGTCTTTAACTGGTTTATAAGACATTCGATATTTATCTATTATACCATATTTTTTCATTAATTCTAGATGTTTTTTTGTAGGATATCCTTTATGTTTAGCAAATTCATATTGTGGATACTCTTTATCTAGTTCAACCATTATACGATCTCTTGTAACTTTAGCAATAACTGAGGCAGCTGCAATCGATAAACTTAAGGCATCACCATGAATAATAGGTAACACTGGTACATCTCTATCTAATTTCATTGCATCAGTTAATATATAATCAGGTTTAATATTTAGATTGTTAATGGCAATATTCATTGCCTTTCTTGACGCTTCTAAAATATTTATTTTATCAATTTCTTTATTATCAACTATACCTACCCCGATACTTATTGCATCATGCATTAAAATATCATAAAATTTTTCTCTTTTCTTTTCCGATAATTGTTTAGAATCATTTAATCCCTCTAATTGATAATTAATTGGTAAAATAACAGCACTAGCAACAACTGGACCTACTAAAGGTCCTCTTCCTGCTTCATCTGTACCTGCTATTAACTTATATCCCTTTTTATATAAATCTTTTTCATATGCTAATAAATCTACTTCCATCTATCTAATGTTACTCCTTTAATTTTGCCACTGATTAAATCATTATATACTTTCATACTTACTTTTTCATAATCTACTTCATTATTTTTGTATGCTCCTATTTTTCTAGCAATTACCTCATACATATATTCTACATCATTATTATCAATTCCATATAAATTTTTGGCTATATCTTTATAATTAGAATATAAAATATTTAAAATATGAATACATACTTCATCCATATTAAGTATTTCTTTTTTTATTCCTCCCGTTGCTGCGATATTAAGAGCTTGTTCATAGTCATCAAGTTTAGGCCAAAGAATTCCTGGTGTATCCAAAAGTAATAAACCAACATCAGTTTTTAAATATTTTAGATCTTGAGTTACCCCTGGTTTATTTTCAACTTTTGCAATATTTTTACCAATTATACGATTAATTAAAGTACTTTTTCCAGTATTTGGAATACCTATAATTAAGCTTTTAATATCTTTCTCTTTTAATCCTTTACTTTTTCTCTTATCTTGAATTTCTTTAGTTAATTCTTTAGTTAAATCAATTATCTTTTTATAATCATTACTATCTTTTAAATCTACAATTAAAACATGGTACCCTTCATTTTGATAATATTTAGCCCATTTATTTGTTTCATTTATATCACATAAATCTTTTTTAGTCATAATTAATATTCTTTGTTTATTTTTTATTAATGTATCTATGTCTTGAATTTTACTTGATTTAGGAATTCTTGCATCAATTACTTCATAAACAATATCAATATTCTTTAATTCTTCCTCTATTTTTCTTCTAGTTTTTGCCATATGGCCTGGATACCAGTTGATTACGCTTTTATTAAGAACATTATTTTCATTCAATTTTATCACCACTACTTTTACTTTCCTCTATTAACAAATCAAAATCTGATTTATATAATTTATCTTGTTTAATTCTATATTTTTCAAATTCTGTTAATGCTTTATCACAAGCAATTTCATGTGATATTTTTCCAGCATCTTTTAAAATATCTCTATCATCTGAAAGTAAGAATTTATCTATTCTTGTCGCCCAATCTTCCATTGTCATAGGTATATGTCTTCTTGCTCGATTTTCTGCAATTTCTAAAAATGCACTAACAATTCCTTCTAAATCTTTAATTTCTTCTTCAGATAAATAATTTTTAGCAATAATAACATCTGATTCCATTATTTTTCCATTAGGTGAATTTTTCCATGATGTTAAGCCCATATGGTCTTTATCAGCATCTACTCTATCATATATTATTTCGGCAACAGTTTGGTTTGAAACAGCGTAATGCATTTTATTTTGAACTTTTTTAAAAAAATCTATAGAAAGAGGAGATTTAGAGTCATAATCAATACTTGTTGCATATATATCTGTTACTTTTTGATAAAATCTTCTTTCCGATAACCTTATTTCTCTTATTTCTTCAAGTAACTTTTCAAAATAATCTTTATCAATAAAAGAACCGTTTTTCATTCTTTCTTTATCTAATACATAACCTTGAATCGTAAAAGTCTTTAAAACACTAGTAGCCCATCTTCTAAATTGAGTAGCCTTAATTGAATTCACTCTGTATCCAACGGAAATTATTGCATCTAAATTATAAAATTCTGTTTGATATTTTTTCCCATCTTCAGCAGTATGTTCCAAAATGGAACATACTGATTTTCTATCCAATTCATTTTCTTTAAAAATATTATTCAAATGTTTTGTAATAGCTGGTCTTTGAACATCAAATAATTCAGCCATTGCTTTTTGAGTCATCCATAAAGTTTCATTTTCATATCTTACTTGAATACCTTTTTGAATACCTTTATCTTTTTCTTGTACTTTAAAAGTAATAAACTCTTCAGCACTACTTCTAATTATTAAATCTTTTGCCAATTTATCATCTCCTTTTCATATGTTCTTAAACAATCTTCTACATTTTACTTGTATAAGAAGAATTAATTCTTACTAATTTCTATTTTCATCTTTAACTTCTAATAATTCTACTTCTTTTATAAATTTATCAAAATCTGATATATATAGCTTATCCTGTTTTAATCTATATTTATCATATTCTTTATAGGCTAACTCTTGTGCAACTTTTTGAGATATCTTACCAGCATTTTTTAATATCTCTTTTCCATTAAATTGTAAAAAAGCATTTAATCTATTTATCCAATCATTCATAGTCATTGCATTATGATTTTCTGCTTGATATTCAGCATAATCTAAATACATTGTAACAATTCTATTTAAATTTTTTAGTTCTTTTTCATTTAAATAGTTTTTGGCTACATCAACATCGTATCTATAAATTGGACCATTTGGTGACTCTTTCCAATTAGTTAAACCCATATTTTCTTTTTCTGAATCTACTCTATTATAAATTATTTCTGCTGCTGTATAACCGATAACTGCTCTCAAATGACACATTTTTATTTCCGTTATTTTTTAAATCATATTTATACTCTTGACCTATTTTTAAAACAAACCTTAA
>CANRQF010000009.1 GCA_947632715.1 uncultured Bacilli bacterium
GTTGTTATAAAAGATCGTAAACTAATGAGTCAAGATGGTATATTAATAACTATTTTAAATATTAATACTTTAACAAGGAAATTATTAATAAAACCAAATGTAACAGCAAGAGGTTTTGTTCTAGTTAATGAAAATCAAGAACTTATGAATAAAATAGAAAGAAAAATTAGTGATATAGTTAATACATTCTTAAAAACATCTTTATATAACTATACTGATTTAAAAAATCAAATAATTTTAGAATTATTACCATATATTAATGAATTAACCGGTAGAAGACCAATTATTTTACCAGTAATTATGGAAGTTAATAAGAAAGAAGATTAACTTCTATTTTTTTTATAAAAAAATAGAAGAACTACTCTTCTATTCATATATACCTAAATAATATTTTTTCTTACCCTTTCTTATTAAATACACTTTTTTATCAATTGCGTTATCTTTTGTTACTAAATAATTATTATCAGTTATTTTTTCATTATTTAAACTAATTGCATTTCCACTTATAAGTTCTCTTGCTTCTCTCTTACTTGGACATATATTAGTATTAACAAGTAAATCTTCTAATGGTAAATTATCTGTTAAATTAACTTTTTCCATATCTTTAAAGTTATTTAAAATATCATCACTAGATAATTTCATAATATCACTTGTAAATAAAGCTCTACTCATAATTTCAGCTTTTTCACTTTCTTCACTACCATGTAAGAAAGTAATTATTTCTTTAGCTAAAGTTTTTTGAGCTATTCTATTTTCTGGATGTTCCTTTTGTTCTTTTTCGATATTTTCTATTTCTTCTTTAGATAAGAAAGTAAATATTTTTAAATAATCAATAACCATTTCATCATCAGTATTAATTAAATATTGATATAATTCATAACTACTAGTTTTATTTTTATCAAGCCATAAAGCATTACCTTCACTCTTACCAAACTTTTTACCATCTTTTGTAGTTACTAAAGGCATTGTAAAAGCATAAGCATCTTTACCTAATTTTTTCTTAATTAAATCAACACCAGCCGTAATATTTCCCCATTGATCAGAACCTGCAACTTGAAGTGTACAATTTTTTGTTTCATATAAATGTAAGAAATCTAGAGCTTGTAAAATCATATAAGAAAATTCTGTATAAGTAATACCAGTATCTAATCTTCTTCTGATAATATCTTTATCAAGCATATAATTAACATTAAAATATTTACCATAATCTCTTAAGAAATCCAATGTATTAATATCTTTAGTCCAATCATAGTTATTTACTACTTCAAAACCAAATAAATCTTTAACTTGTTTAGTAAGAGCAGCAATATTTTTTTCTACTTCTTCTATACTTTTCATTTCTCTTTCTGTTGTAGGTCTAGGATCCCCAATTCTACCTGTTGCTCCGCCAATTAAAAGAATCGGATTATGACCTGCCTCTTTTAATCTTTTAGATATTAAGAAACTAGATAAATGGCCTAAATGCAAACTATCAGCAGTAGGATCTGTGCCAATATAAAAAGTCATACCACCTTTATTTAATTTTTCTTCTAATTCAGGACTTGTAATATCTTTAATAAGTCCACGCCATTTTAATTCATCAAATATTTTCATATAGTCTCCTTCTAATAAAAAAATTCATAAATCTGTAAGGACGAGTATAACCCGCGGTACCACCTTAATTTATGAATTATCATACACTTTATACTGATAACGGAGTAACCGTTTTAGCTCCAGAGTTGTAAATTCCTTCATCGCTAATTAACTAAATTATATCAAATAATAAATATTTCGCAACTATTTTTTTAATATTCTTTGTTTATTATCTTCTAATACTAGTAATTCATTTTGATATGCATTTACTAAATCTTCCATAGTGATTTCATCTTTTAAAGTTGCTGTTTCTAAAGTTATATAAGCAAAATTATAGTGAAAAAAGAAATTAACTAAATATAATTTAATCTCATCATCATCTAAAGGTAAATTAATAACTTTTCTACTACTTAGTATTGCTTCATAACAAGTTTCATGAATAAAATTATAAAAATCTTCACTCTCTATATAATCTTCAATTTTTACATTATTACTACTATCTGCCATTATCTAAACCCTCCCTACAAATATAACTATAACTCTATATCAACATTATGATATATTTCTGTTACATCATCAATTGCATCTAACATATTATATAATTTTTTAAATGTTTCACTATCTTCATCATTTAAAGTAATTTTATCTTTAGCAAACATACCAACTTGATCAATTTCATAATCAACATCTGGTATTAACTTTTCCACAACATCTTTAACTTTATCATGATCATTTGGATGCATTGTAATAGTTACTTCACCATCTTCAACTTCAAAATCAATAATATCAATACCAGCATTTAATAATTCTTCAAATAAAACATCACTATTTGGACATTTAAAAGTAAGGACACCAATATAGTCATAATTGTATGATACTGAATTAGTAACGCCTAAACTTTTATTTACTTTATTAAATGCTGCTCTCACTTCACCAACCGTACGATTAACATTATCAGTTAAACATTTAATAATTAAGGTTGATGCTCCCGGACCAAATCCTTCATAAGTTACATCTTGATAATCTTCACCACCAACACCTTTAGCTTTATCTATTGCTCTATTAATAATATCACTAGGTACTTGTTGTTTCTTAGCTTTTTCAATAATTCTTTTTAAACTAATATTGGCATCTGGATCCGGTATCCCCTTCTTTGCAGCTAAATAGATTTCTTTAGCAAAAGTTGTATATATTTTGCCTCTAGCTGCTCCTGTCTTTTGAATACTATATTTTCTTACTTCATATGCTCTTCCCATAAATCCTCCTATAACAATCTTAATTTTCTCACAAATTCATAAACAAAATGTTTATTTTTTGTATTCTTTCTAACATATTTTATGACTTTTAAAGTTTTATAGACATTAAAATAAGTTTTTCTTTCTTTTAACATCACATATTCTAATGCTTTTATAACTACTTCTCTATTATCTTTAGCATTAAAATATCTTTTAACTTTTTTTATTAATTCGTCATCAATGCCTCTCAAAAGAGTATTATACAACAAATTACTATATTTTTTAAAGATAAAATTATATCCATCATAATTTTTTAATACTTTTAATGTATCATAATATCCTAATTTAATATTTTCATTAATTTGATCTTTATTAACATTTAATGTACTTCCTAAAAATCTTGATGGTGTTATTCTTACTACTCTAGTTTTATCTTTTATTTTTTGTTTTAAACCAAAACCTTGAATTTCAATACTATAAACTTTATCATATCCTTTATCAAGTAACATATTAACTGGATTAGTATCATAAAAACCACCATCTATATAATAATCATCATCAATTAATTTAGTCCTTTTAAATACAGGTAAATTACAACTAGCAAGTATATATTCCGCTAATTTTCCTTCTTTCATATCTTTTTTAAATAAATATAATGGTTTATAATCTTTAGCTCTAACGGTAACAAGTCCATAATCTATTTTACTTTTTCTTAATTTTTTTTCATTAAGTATATTATTTAATACTTCTTTCAAATTATTTAAATCTATACCTTTATTTTTAACTATTAAACTCATTTGTTCAATACCATAAACGAATTCTTTAAATTTTTGATTAGTATTAACACTGTTAACATATTCTTTTGTAAAATTAAGTAATTTACCTACATCAGCATTTTTCCAAAATTCATATAATTTTTCTTCTTCATGACTAGCAATTAAAGCAGCATTAAAAGAACCAATTGAAGTTCCAACTACCCCATCTACTTTAATACCACAACTTTTAAAAGCTAAATAACTACCAATTTGATAAGAGCCTTTTACTCCGCCTCCACCAAAAGCTAGACCTATCATATAACCACCTTATTTCTTATTCTTAATAAATATTATTGGTTTAGCTAATAATTTTTGAACCACTCTTTTTTTACCACTATTTTTAAGTCTTTTATTATAATTATATAAAGTATCAAAACGATAATGAATAATATTATCTAATTCATCACTATCCAATAATATAGGACTATTATAATTTTTTTCTAAAAAAATCTTTGATAAAATATATTTAAAACTTATTCCAAAATTAGATAATATATCCACTAATAATTCATTATATATAATTCTACCTTCACTACCTAAGCCGACATTAAATGTTTTTTTATTTAATTTTTCTTTAAAATCTAACGCTTTTACAAAAGCATAGGCTACATCTTTTGTAGTAGATACTTCTATTTCACTTGAATTTTTAACATTATATATAAAATTATCTTTTCTTAAATTACTTAATATTAATGGTATTCTAAAAATGATATAATTTTTTAATTTCTTTTTAATTAATAATTCTGTATTATATTTATTTAAACTAAAATTAGTTAAATTATCTTTATCTATTTCTTCATTAACTTTAGCTTCATTATTACTATATAAAGATGTTGTAGATGAATATAATAAATAACAATTCTTATTATAATAATTAATCGCTTTTATTATATTCTCGGTACCACTGTAATCTACTATTTTACCAATTTTACTACTTAATTCTCCAAAAGGAGGAAGTACACTAGCTAAATGAATGATATAATCATGATCTCTTACTAATGCTTCAATTAAAACTCTATCATTCACATCACCATAAATAATATTGATTCTTTTTTTATATTTCTTTAATCGCAAATAAGTTCTTCTATTTTTTAAGTCTAAAGCAGTTATCTCATATTTACCTTCACTTAATAAATATCTGATTACTTCTAACCCTACACTACCAGCTGCTCCAGTTACTAAAACCTTTTTCAAAATATATCACCTACAATAAATTAGTAATAATGATAATTACTACACCTAATATTATACCATAGATAGTTTCTTTTTGCTTTAAACTATCCTTAATTTCATTAAATAATTCAAATGCAAGTATATAAATTAACATACCAAATGTCAATGATAACAATATTCCTGAAATATTATCATTAATATTTCCTATTAAAACATTAATAGTAGCACCAACTAAAGCACTAATACATAAAATAAATATTAAAAAATAACTCTTTTTATTATTTTCCATTTGACTTCCTATTTGAAAACCTAGAGGAATATTATGTAAAGAAATACTTAACATCATTAATATACCTGCTCTTAAACTGGTTAATGTGACGTTATATAATGTAAATCCTTCAATTAAATTATGAATAGCTAAAGCCAAAATAGTTATTACCCCTATATGATTTAAATGATGTGTATGTTCTCTATGATTATGTTCATGATGATATGGAATAAGCTTATCCAAAAGAATAAATAGAAATATACCAATGAAAATAGGAATTATTAAATAGATATTATTATATTCCATAATTTCTGGTAATAAATCAAAGATTAATAAACCTATCATAACGACAAAGGCTAAAGCCATAGCAAACATATTCATTTTATCTTTATGATTAGTCTTTTTTAAGATTAAAATACCTATCAAAAAAAATAAGCCAACAAATAATGATAATATTAGTCCCCAAAACATAAAATCACCAAAATAATTTTATCAAAAAAAGGGAATAAAAAAAAGGATAATTTTGCAATTATCCTATTGTTTATAACAATTATCTACTCTAAATGTTAAGTAGCCACTTGCAGACTTATCAATATTTTCAGATTGATCATAGTCTCGATAGTTTCTAAATACTAATTGTACATCATAATTATGAATAGTAGAACTTCCACTTCCTGCTCTATTATTAATAGTAATTGTTCCTAATAAGTTTTCACCTTTCTTAAGTTTAACTAAATCAGTATCAATATTAGCAACTTGTACACCATCACTAGTTTCACCATGAATTTTTAAAACTAATTGATTATCAACATTACGATTAGTAAAGCTATTCTCATCAACATAATAGATGATATTATATGTACAAACTGTTATTCCAGAGCTTGAAGCTAAAGATACTCTTGCATCTTCTAAATTGCTTCCTATCTCAATATATTGATTATTACCTACAGCATGAGGTGACATTTTATTAGCATCAATATGTAAATTAATTGGGCCTGAATTTTCCATTGTAACTAGAGCATCAACATCTGTATCATATTTGCTATCTTCACATTTACGATCGCAAACGCCATCGCCATCATCGTCACAATTTTCATCACATTTATCGTCACCATTGTAATCACAGTTACGATCACATTCTTTATCGCCTGGAATTCCACCTAAGGAACCATCATCACAATTTCGATCACAAACTTTATCACTTGGAAGACCACCATTTGAACCATCATCACAGTTATAGTCACAGATATGGTCACCCTTTTTACCACCATGAGAACCATCATCACAGTTACGGTCACAAACATTATCACCTGTTTTACCACCTAAGGAGCCATCATCACAGTTATGATCACAGATACCATCACCTGGAATTCCGTTATTATCGCCATTATCACAGTTACGATCACAGACTCTATCACTTGGAGTATTACCAAATGAACCATCATCACAATTGCGGTCACAAATTTTATCATTTGGTTTACCATCAAATGAACCATCATCACAATTTCGATCACAAATATCGTCACCAGGTACACCACCGAATTCACCATGATCACAGTTGCGGTCACATATTCCATCACCAGCTACTCCACCAAATGAACCATCATCACAATTTTTATCACAAATACCATCATCTGGAGTACCACCGAATGATCCATCATCACAATTTAATGTACATACTTGATTTTCACAATCATGGTCGCAAACTCCATCACCGGCTTTACCAGGTTTACCATCATCACAATTTTTATCACAAATACCATCATTATTAGTATCACAATTGCGGTCACATACTTCGTCATCTTTTGTTCCGCCGAATGATCCATCATCACAGTTGCGATCACAAACTTTATCGCTTGGAATACCACCGAATGATCCATCATCGCAATCTTTATCGCAAACATGGTCACCTTTTGTTCCACCAAATGAGCCATCATCACAGTTACGATCACAAATTCCATCACCTGGAGTACCACCAATTGAACCATCGTCACAATTATGGTCACAAATCTTATCACCGGCTATTCCGTTATTACTTCCATCATCACAATTTCGATCACAGATGCCATCATTAGGTCTATTTCCAAATGAACCATCATCACAATTTCGATCACATTTGCCATCACCTTTTGTTCCACCGAATGAACCATCATCACAATTGCGGTCGCAAATCTTATCACCTGGAATACCACCAAATGTACCATCATCACAATTGGTATCACATTTGCCATCGCCTTTTGTTCCGCCATTTTTACCATCATCGCAGTTACGGTCACAAACTAGGTCACCAGCAGCTCCACCATTTGAACCATCATCACAATTATGGTCACAAACTTTATCGCCAGCTACACCATTATTATTTCCTGTATCACAGTTACGATCACATATACCATCATTAGGTTTACCATCAAATGAACCATCGTCGCAGTTACGGTCACATTTACCATCACCAGCTTTGCCACCATTTGAACCATCGTCACAATTACGGTCACAAACTTTATCACTAGGTATACCATTAAATTTACCATCATCACAATTAGAATCACATTTATGATCACCTTTTTGACCACCATTTGTTCCGTCATCACAGTTGCGGTCACACTTACCATCATTTATTTTACCATTATTAGTTCCATCATCACAATTATGATCACAAATACCATCATTAGCTAAACCTTTGTTATCGCCATTATCACAGTTACGATCACATTTGTCATCACCAGCAGTATTACCAAATGAACCATCATCACAGTTACGGTCACACTTGCCATCGCCTGGCTTACCACCGTATGAGCCATCATCACAGTTCTTATCGCATTTACCATCGCCTGGAGTACCACCGAATTCACCATGGTCACAATTACGATCACATTTGCCATCGCCTTCAACTCCACCAAATGATCCATCGTCACAGTTACGATCACAAGTACCATCATTAGGTTTACCACCGTTTGAACCATCGTCACAATTTAGATTACAAACATCTTTATCGCAATTTTTATCACAGATACCATCATCTGGCTCACCACCATTTGAACCATCGTCACAGTTACGATCACATTTGCCATCATCTGGATTACCACCATGGGAACCATCGTCACAATTTCGATCACATTTATTATCGCCAGCGTCTCCACCAAATGAGCCATCATCACAATCGGAATCGCATTTACCATCGCCGGCATCGCCACCGTTTGAGCCATCATCACAGTTTCGATCGCACTTACCATCATCTGGAGTTCCATTTAGTGTTCCATCATCACAGTTACGGTCGCATTTACCATCACCTGGATCACCGCCATTAGTTCCATCATCACAATTACGATCACATTTACCATCACCGGCATCACCACCGAATGAACCATCATCGCAATTTGTTGTACATTTTCCGCTTGGGTTAGTACAATTGCGGTCACATACTCCATCACCAGGTTTACCGCCATTTGAACCATCATCACAATTGCGGTCACAAACATCGTCACCTTTAGTTCCACCATGGGAACCATCATCACAGTTTTTATCACAAACCCCATCATCAGGATTACCACCGAATGAGCCATCATCACAGTTACGGTCACATTTGCCGTCACCTTTTACACCATTATTACTTCCATCATCACAATTGCGGTCACATTTACCATCACCAGCAGTATTGCCAAATGAACCATCATCACAATTTGTAGTGCATTTTCCACTTGGATTTGAACAGTTACGATCACATTTGCCATCGCCTGCTACTCCACCATTAGATCCATCATCACAGTTACGGTCACATTTACCATCACCAGCTACACCGCCATTTGAGCCATCATCACAGTTTTTATCACATACATTATCACTTGGTTTACCACCGAATGAACCATCATCACAGTTACGGTCACATTTACCGTCGCCTTCTTTACCACCATTAGATCCATCGTCACAGTTGAAATCACATCTATTATCTCCGGCTACACCGCCACCACGACCATCATCACAGTTACGATCACATATACCATCACTTGGCTTACCATTAAATGAGCCATCATCACAATTCTTATCACAAATGCCATCACCAGGAATACCACCAAATGAACCATCATCACAACTTAAATCACAAACTCCATTACCATCAATATCAACATTTAAATCTGGGAATCCATCACCATTTGTATCACAATTTATATCACATTTTCCATCATGATTATTATCTTGATTCATTAAATTTTCATCTGGAACAAAGTCATCATTATTATCAATATTAACATCAGGCTTTCCATCACCATTTACATCAATATCAATGTCAGGTTTACCATCACCATTTGTATCAACATTTACATCTGGGAATCCATCACCATCCGTGTCACAGTTTAAATCACATTTTCCATCTTTATCTTTATCTTGATTTGTCTTATTTTCTAACTCATCTTGATTATCTGGATGACAATGTAAATCACATTTTCCATCTCCATCAACATCTAATTTATTATCAGCTTTACCATCGCCATTAACATCACAATTTAAATCACAAATATCATCATCATTGATATCAATGTTTATATCAGGGAAATCATCACCATCTGTATCACAGTTAATATCACATTTTCCATCATTATTTGTATCTTGTCCTACTGGATTTTTATCTCCAACGCCATCACTATTTGTATCGCAATTGATATCACACTTACCATCTTTATTGTAGTCAATATTAGTATCTGGAACACCATTATGATTTGTATCGCAATTCAAATCACATTGACCATCATTATCTAAATCCAAATTAGTATCTGGAATTCCATCATTATCACGGTCACAATTTCTTGTTACACATTTACCAGTTTCATCTGGTTTTGTAACTGGGTTCTTTTCAACTACTCCATCATGGTCATTATCACAATTTACATCGCATTTACCATCACCATTTAAATCAAAATTGATATCTGGCTTGCCATCACCATCTGTATCACAATATAAATCGCAAACTCCATCGTCATCAACATCAATGTTTATATCAGGGAATCCATCATGGTTAATATCACAATTCATGTCACATTTACCATCATGATTATTATCTTGATTCATTAAATTTTTATCAGGTAACCCGTCACCATCTTCATCGATAGCGATATCACCTTTACCATCACCAGTTACATCTATGAATAAATCTGGTTTGCCATCTAAATTAGTATCACAATTGTAATCACATTTCTTGTCATTATCAACATCACAGTTTAAATCACATTCACCATCACCATCTAAATCAATATTAGGTCTAGTAAATGGATTAGGTTCTTTATTAAAGTCTGGAATACCATCTTTATTTTTATCAAGATTTGAATCTGGAATATTATCTCCGTTTTTATCACAATTTAGATCACAACGATCATCATCATCAATATCAATATTTATATCTGGATAACCATCACCATTTGTATCACAGTTAATATCACATTTTCCATCTTTATTTAAATCTTGATTTGATGGATTTGTAATATTTCCATTACCATCATCACATTGAACATCGCATCTACCATCACGATTATAATCTAAATTTGTATCTGGAACACCATTACCATCCGTATCACAATTTACATCACATCTGCCATCACCATCAATGTCAACATTAACATCTGGATAGCCATCTTCATTTTGATCACAATTTAGCTTACGACAAATACCATCTTCATCTTTTTTATTTAGTTTATTATTTGTATTGCCACTATCACAATTAAGATCACATTTACCATCTTTATTTATATCAATATTCTTATCTGCTATACGATCACCATCTGTATCGCAATTAAGTTCACAAATATCATCATTATTTGTATCAATATTTATTTCTGGGAAACCATCATTATCTGTATCACAGTTTAAATCGCATCTTCCATCATTATCTGTATCACGATTCATTAAATTTTCATCAGGTTTACCATCACCATCTGTATCAAGATTGATTTCTGGAATACCATCACCTGTAACATCAATATTAATATCTGGTTTGCCATCACCATCTAAATCTAGATTATAATCTGGGAAACCATCATTATCACTATCACAGTTTAAATCACATTTACCATCTTTATCTAAATCTTGATTAAGAAGATTTTTATCGGGATAACCATCATTATTAGTATCTAAATTAAACACAGCAGTTAGATAATTTTTACCATACGTAATATTAGTATCTGGTTTACCATCTTTATTCATATCATAATATGTATCGCAATTTATATCACAGATACCATCATTATTTAAATCTAAATTCATGTATGGTCCTCTACCTAATCTTCCGTGTCCAAATAAATCAAACACAAATCCTGTAAATAAAAGGATCAAACATAAAATCATGATTATCATCATTATAACTAATGCTAATAATCTTTTTTTATGGATATCTATCATTTCAGTGTTTTCTATAACATTGTTTTCTTCTTCTAACATCTAAATCACCTCATTATTTTTGATCCTTTGGGGTACTCTTAACATTTAATTTTAAATTTACAAGTTTACTTATTTCTGTCGTAGGTGTTGTGTCTATTAACCAAATATATACTCGATATGTTGTTGTTGCTTTACTATTTATAGTTCCACTTATAATTGGATATGAACCATCAGTGTTTGTCTTAATATTGCTTATTACTGATGAATAACTACTAGTATCACCTAAAGTCAACCATCTACCTATAGTTTCATTATATATGCCAACCCTCAAATAACTCATATTAACACGCTCGGCTTCTGTTTTTCCTGTAGGCAAAGTATCATTAGCTAAGCTAACTGAAAATTTGGCATCCAAACTACCAGTATTTTTTAATACTAGCTTAGCATAACTATTACTATCACCTTTAGGAGTAGATGTTTGAGCTGTTGGATAATCAGATTCAGTAGAAGGCATTAATGATGATGTCATTTTTGTAGAAGTTACCGTTACATCAAGAGTTCCTGCTTTAAATTTTTGAATGTTCGTAGTTGATTTCACTGAAAATACATATGAATATGTTACATTTACAGTTAATAAAGCTAATACTACTACTGATAAAACTATTACAAGCGTATTTTTCTTTATCTTTTTAAATGATATCATTCTACGTCACCTTATTCTAAGTTTATCATAATATCTTTTTAAGAACAATATTAAACTTGAAAATTTTTAAAAATTTTTATAATTTTTTTCAACAAATAATTTACAAATATAGTTTTATAAGCTATAATATCAAAGGTTAACGGGTGATTTTATATGGAAATTAGAAATGTAGCAATTATTGCGCATGTCGATCATGGAAAAACAGCATTAGTTGATGAACTTATTAAATATGTTGGAACATTTAGAGAAGGACAAGATGCTTCAAAATTTTCTATGGATTCAAATGATATTGAAAGAGAAAGAGGAATAACAATATTAGCTAAGAATACATCTATTATATATAATAATGTTAAGATAAATATTCTTGATACACCAGGACATGCTGACTTTGGTGGCGAAGTTGAAAGAATTATGAAAATGGTAGATGGTGTTATTTTAGTTGTTGATGCTTATGAAGGACCTATGCCTCAAACAAGATTTGTTTTAAAAAAAGCTATTGATGCCGGAGTTAAACCTATTGTTGTTATTAATAAGGTTGATAAACCAACTGCTAGAATTAAAGAAGTTGTTGATGAAGTATTAGAACTATTCTTAGATTTAGGTGCATCAGATGAACAACTTGATTTTAAAGTTGCTTATACTTCTGCTTTAAATGGTACATCTAGTTTAAGTAGTGATTTATCTACGCAAGAAAAATCATTTAAATGTGTTTTAGATTTAATAATAAGTGAAATTAATCCACCTAAAGGAGATGCAAATGATAAATTTATGTTCCAACCTGCTCTACTTGATTATAATGATTATGTTGGAAGAATAGCCATCGGCAGAATATTTAGTGGTAAAGTAAAAGTTGGACAAATGCTTAATTGTTTAAGATTAGATGGAACGGAAAAAAACTTTAGAGTTCAAAAATTATTTTCTTTTACAGCCTTAGGTAAAGTTGAAGTTGAAGAAGTTTCCGCTGGTGATATTTGCGCAATTGCTGGTCTTGAAGATATATATGTTGGTGAAACTTTAACGGAAGTTGGAAATCATGAAAGATTACCTATCATTCATATTGATGAACCAACACTTCAAATGACCTTTGGCGTTAACACTTCACCATTTGCTGGTAAAGATGGTAAATTATTAACATCAAGAAAGATTGAAGAAAGATTAATGCGTGAAACCCAAAAAGATGTTAGTTTAAAAGTAGAACAAATAGATTCCGAAAATTTCTTAGTATCTGGTCGTGGTGAACTTCATTTATCTATTTTAATTGAAAATATGCGAAGAGAAGGTTTTGAACTTCAAGTATCTAAGCCTAAAGTTATTACTAAAGAAATTGATGGTAAATTATGTGAACCATATGAAGAATTATTAATTGAAGTGGATGATGAATACATGGGTGGTGTTATTGAAGAATTAAGTACAAGAGGTGCTATAATGGATAATATGACTCATTTAGGTTCACTTACAAGAATAACTTATACTATTCCATCTCGTGGTTTAATTGGTTTTTCAACAAACTTTATGACTTTAACAAAAGGTTATGGTATTATGAATCATACTTTTAAAGAATATGGTCCATTTACTGAAGTTAATCTTGGGGAAAGAAAACTTGGTGTTCTTGTTTCTAGTGAAACTGGTAGTGCCACTGCTTATAGTATTGGTGGTCTTGAAGATCGTGGTATTATGTTTATTGAACCAAATACTGAAGTATATGAAGGTATGATTGTTGGTGAATGTAATCGTGATAATGATTTAGCAGTTAATGTAGTTAAAGGAAAAGAACTTACTAATACAAGAGCAGCTTTCTCCGATAAAACTGTTGTTTTAAAAAGACCTAGACCAATTACTTTGGAATATGCTATTGAATATATTAATAGTGATGAATATGTTGAAGTTACACCAAACTTTATTAGACTTAGAAAAGTAATACTTAATACAGAACTTAGAAAAAAAGCTGATGCTAAAAAATAGTATCAACTTTTTTTATACCACTGGTTCTTGGACTTCATCCATTCCTACTCTACTTATTTCTTCTACTTTGATAAGTTTAGATTTTTTAAATATATCTGTTATACTCTCATCATCTATATTATATAAACTATCTTTGAAAGTAAATTCATAATTTTTATTTATTTCTAATTTTTCTTTTAAATTAATTTCTATAGTTTCTTTATGACTTTGATATAATTCTAAAGTTACCCAATAAGAATCTTCTTCCTTCTTAGTTATATCAATTACTCTATATGTTTTAGTAAAAGTATCTTTAATTTTTTCTTTACCACATACACCATTATTATAAGCTTTATTCATATTCATATCACTTGGTCCTATATAAATATCATTATTATCATCTACTGTATGACATTTAATTATTGTAATTTCTTCATTATGATATTCAGTTGTTCCTCCATCATATAATATATACTTCTTTACTCTAGGCATATTTAAAATTAATTCATCTATTCCTTTTTTATCAATATATTTTTTTAAAGATATATCATTATTAATACTTAATTTATTTAAACAATATAAATATATTTTTTGGTTATTTTTTATATAATATTCTTTAAATTCACCAGTACAATTTTTATTTATTTCTTTATTAAAATGAACTTCAGCATTTAATAATTGAACACTCTTACCATAATTATAACCAATTTTATAAATTAATAATATTATTGTTAATAAAATAATAATTATTAACATTATACTCAGTATTCTTTTCTTCTTTTCTACTTTTCTTAAAAGTTTAAATATTGATAATATATTTTCTTCAGACTTATTTTGATACTCATCATTACTAATTTTTTCTCCACTTAAAAGTTCATTTATATTAATATCTAATATTTCACATAGTGGTTTAAGTAAAGACATATCCATTAAACAAATACCTCTTTCCCATTTTGATACAGCGTTAATAGATACTCCTAAAATATTTGCTAACTCTTCCTGAGTCATATTCTTTTCTTTACGCATGCTAGCAATAAATTTACCTATTTTTTCTTGATTCATACATTCACTTCCTAACTTGATAATAACATTTTATTTATTAATTTAACACACACCATAAGTTTAATTAAAAAAAATATTAGTCAAATTCAAACTAATAATTAATTCCTTTAATTATTTAATTGTTTCTTCATTAATCCAGTTCAAATAATTTTGATTACAACTATTTAAATCAAATACTGCAAACTCAAAACATTCATAACTTTCCTGTAAATTCTTTTTTGTTTTCATAAACACTAAATATTCTTTGGCGCTTTCCATTTTTTGCTGCCAATTCCATTTACTAATACTTTCTACCATTTGACAACTAGCAACTAATTTTTTATTTATTAATTCATTAATTACTTCTTTTGCTTCCTCAATATTATCAAATGCAGTTTCTATCATACAATACATATAATCACCACCTTTAATATTTTTATAATTTAATTTTATTTTTTTTATGTTAGCAATTTACATATATATTTTTTTAGCAAAAAATCGACTCCAAAGAATCGACTTTATATTACATTTGGTAACCCGTACGGGGTTCGAACCCGCGAATGCTGCGCTGAGAACGCAGTGTGTTGAGCCACTTCACCAACGGGCTAGGCACAAAATAAGTTTAACATATCAATGTATTTAAATCAATTATTTTTTGTTTTATTCCTATTTTTTATCTTGGAATTACGCCTAAACACTTGACAAACGGGCATTAAATCTAGTAAAATAAGTAACTATTAGTGAGGGGTTTATTTATGGAAGAAGAAGTAAAAGAAAAAAAATTGACCACTAAAGAAATTTTAGTTAAAGTTGGTAAAAATTTAACTTTATGTGTTTCTATTATTACCTTACTCTCTTTAAATTTAAGATTATATGCCAATTTAAAGAAAGAAAATAATGATGACGAAGACAAAGACAATTCTACTAGTTTTAAATATTATATTAGATATGCAGATACTAACAATTTCGAATCACAATATGCTAATTATGCTGACATTTATAAAGCATTTACTGATAATAATTTAGAAACTGAAACTGATGAAGAAATAGATCAAACAGAAACTAATGAAGAAGAAACTATAAATAATCAAATATTAGATGAAGAGTCAGTTCAAGAACCAATAAATATTGATAGCATTAATTCAAATGAAGATAAAACCATTCTTGAAAGTAATGGTATTAACTCTAATTTAGATAGTATGGCTGAAGAATATGATGAAGAATTAATTATTCAAGAAAATGAAAGATATATTAAATATGTTTTAGAGTTAATTTATGATATTAATAATGATGGAATATCTAAACAACATAAAATAGATACTATATGTCAATTGTATAAATGTTCTTATGATGATATTTATTCATTATATGAAATGTTTGTTTCATCAATCAAAAAAAATCCAACTACTAATCCTTACGAAAATGTTAAAAATATATGTTCATATATTACTGATAAAGCAACATTTAAAAATAAACTAATCCAATTAAAAACTGAAGAAAATTTAACTGATTATGATATTAAGGAAGCAGCAAATGATTTTATAACCGAATATTTAAATGATGATTTTGGTGAAGCAGCAGATATTTTAATTAATACTTTATATTATAAACAAATAAATAATACTCCACTTAAGACTAAATTAGATTATATTTATCAAAGATGGGATTTAACTGAAGAACAATTAACTATTTTAATTGAATGTGTATTATGTGAAGCAATGCATCATAGTTATATTGATGCTTACGCAGTATCAACAACGCTTATGAATAGGATGTCAAGTATAAAATGGACTGAAGGATATGACAATATTTATGAACAATTAACCAAAAGATTTGGTGTTTACTATCGTGGTGACTATAAATGTTATGATGGCTTATCATTAAATGATTTAATTAAACAATATGAAGGTGCATCTGCAGTTATAGATTGCCTTTATACAGAACTTCCTATTCATAACGCTACTAATTTTTATGGTAATGGTTACGAAGGAAAATATAGAGCTAAATTTACAGAAAATGGAAATAATTACTTTAATGAAAATGATCAACTTTCTAAAGAAGATAGAATACCAGCTGAACAATTACAAAATGTTATTTTTGAAAAAAATATAATCTTATCATTTTCTAAAGGCAATGAATTTTATCAAAATTATTTTGATAAATATTTTAACATCAACTTAGATATTATAGAAGAAGAAAGAGATAATACTTTATCTAGAATAAAATAATATTCTAGCTTAGTATTATCTTTTTTTAGCAGAAATAATAATTCTGAATATATTATAAATGTAAGGAGTGTTTATGAAAAGAAAAATTACATTTAGTTTATTAGCAATTATTATTTTAATTATAATTGGATTAATATCCGGTTTGTTTTTTAAAAAAGATACTAAAGATAATGATTTAACTACTATTAAAGTTTCTGAAGTAACTCATAGTATTTTTTATACACCTTTTTATGTAGCTATTGAAAAAGGTTATTTTAAAGATGAAGGTATTAATATTGATTTAATGCTTGTAAGTGGTAGTGATAATGTTGCTGCTTCCGTTTTATCAAACGATACAGAAGTTGGGTTAGCTGGTCCTGAGTCTGCCACTTATGTTTATTTAGGTAAAGAAAAAGACTATTTACAAGTTTTTGCTGGACTTACTAAACGAGATGGACAATTTATTATATCAAGAATATCAAGAGATAAAAAAGAATTTGCATGGGCTGATTTAATAGGAAAAGAAATATTAATTGGCAGAAAAACTGGTATGCCTGGTTTAAGTTTCTTAAGAGCATTACAAAATGAAGGTATTAATATAAATGATGTTAATATTAATGAATCTGTGGAATTTGCTGAATTATCTGGAGCTTTTTTAGCAGGTGAAGGAGACTTTGTTAATTTATTTGAACCACTTGCCTCAAAATTAGAGCAAAATAAAAATGGCTATGTTGTTACAAGTGTAGGAGCATCATCTGATGATTTTCCTTATACCGCATTTTATGCTAGAAAAAGTTATATTGAAAATAATAAAGAATTATTAAAAAAATTTAGTAAGGCCATAGATAAAGGTATTAAATATACATTAGATAATGATGGTAGTACAATTGCTAAAGATATTCAAAAACAATTTAGTGATACATCTATAGAAGATTTAAGTTTAATGATTAATAGATATAAAGAAGCAGATGTTTGGTTAGATAATCCTTTTGTCGAAGAAGACTTCTTTAATACATTAATTACTTTACTTGAAGAAAACGGATTGATAAAAGAAAAAGTTAATTATAATGATTTAGTTAATAATATGTATGAATAATTTATTAGAAATTAAAGATTTAACAAAGAGTTACCACACGAAAGAAGGAGAAATACTAGCTATCAAAGATATTAGTTTTAATATAAATAAAGGAGAAATAATATCGTTAGTAGGTCCTTCTGGGTGTGGTAAATCTACTCTTTTATCAATCATATGTGGACTTGATAAATTAGATAAAGGTATTATAAAAAAAGATAAATATTTAAAAATAGGATATATGTTACAAAATGATGCTCTACTTCCCTACTTAACAATATATGAAAATTGTATTTTAGGTTTAAAAATCCAACATAATATAACTAAAGAAAGATTAGAATATGTTGAATATTTATTAAAATTATATAATTTAGATGAGTTTAAAAATAATTATCCTAGTAGTTTATCTGGTGGTATGAAGCAAAGAGTTGGATGAATACTGTATACACACAAAAATAGTAACAATTAAGTAAGTAACTTATAACTAAAAATAGAAAGATAGAGGTAAAATATGTTGTTAGATAATAATACAATTAAAGTAATAAATTTATTAGATATGTTTGATAATTTAAGTAATATAGATAAAATAAGACTCGCCATATATATTTTAGAAAATAAAAACTTTGATACTAATTTTAATATCAAAGATATAATTATTCTTTTAAAAGAAGTTTTAACAAAATTAGATCCGAATTATAGTAAGGTAATTGTTAATTTTGCTAAATATAAGCACTTATTACTTTTTTCAGCCAAGTATTTAGAGTTGAATTTAGAAGAAAAAAAGAAATTTACAATTGAGATGTTATTTAATATCTATGAAACTGATTTTAATGATAAAAAAATCAATAAAATGATAAATAAACATTTATATATTTATGATTATTGTTATGTAGTTTTAAATAAATAAGTAAAATCCTAGTAGTCTATTCGATTACTAGGATTCTTCACCTGGCAATTTTATTTCAAATGCTGTTGTAGGAGTCTTTCCATCTCCACTTTTTATTATAACATCTTCACTCAAAGTAATAGTTGGTTTTACAGCAAAATCTAAATCGTAGTTTTCTTGAAATATACCTTGTGTGTTTACCTCAAATACTCCAATCATCGGGGAGTTACCATCACCATATGGAGTCATTGTAGCAGTCTTATAATCGTGTGTATCAGTTCCTCCTAATGGATATGCAAACAATTCACCAACAATTGGAAGTCCAACATAGCCAGTCCAAGTATTCGTTGTTTTTTCACAGTCTTTAGTAGTTTCAGAAGTGTCTGTTTTTTTACATATCGTATTTTTATAACTACCAATCCTGCTTCCATCTTCAGGTTTAAGTTGAGCAGGATTTACATAATAAGTATCTTCAACCAAATATTTTTTTATACCTTGTTCTTCAAGTTTATTAAGCCACGTATTATTTAAATACGATAGCCAATAACTATCATTCTTTGAAGCAACAATTCTATCATATGCAATATTTGCACCAGCCTCTTTATCATATGTAAATTCCATACTACCAAATTGTTTTAGCATAACACCATTTTCATCTGTGATATATTCAGCGCTTTTTAATTTAGTTACAGTTTTTCCATTAAGTTCATGAGTATTTACTATACGATATAACATACCATTAATTGTAACAAGTTCTCCTGGAAGTCTTGTATTTATTTTATCTCCTTCTTTAGCTGCCGACTTATCATCTAGTAAAACAAAGGGATCCTCTTGTGTTCCATTACCACTAAATTTAATATCTGGTTTTAATATTACTACAGGACGAACTCCAAAAGCGGTATTTGGCACATCCCATCCTGTTATGTCACCATTTTGTTGAATTCCATTAACAGCTTTAGCACCAGCACTAATATAGGAAGATAACCACCAACTATGTCCAAGACTTAAAAAATTATGCTCACCATCACTGTACTGTCGTACCTTACTATATTCATAAGGATTTAACAAACCAACTGTAGCTTTTACCGTTTCAGGTGGTTCTCTCCAACACCAATCATAAAAATAAGATATATCCCAACTAGCATTTTCTACTAATATATTTTCATGATTATATAAAGTGTCTAAAAAATCTTCATTTAACCATTGTTTTATATATGAATTATTAAATTTTGCATCTTGACCAAAGTTGATGGCCGATACAATATTTTCCGAAATCATTTTTATTGATCCATCATTTAATATTTCTGTTATTCTCCACATTTTTCCCGAATACCAAACATAATTAAAATCAACACATTCATTACTTCCTGTTAAATATTTATAGTAATGAGGTTCTGCAACCGGTGGAAAATAATCATCTGAACATTTCGTATCAGTTACATGTGGGTGAATCTCCGTGTCCATAAAAGAACAAGTTTTATTATCAGCAAGTTCTATCACATAATTTCCTAGCATACCAATGGTTACTACTATTTTAATTTCCTTTGTATATGGTTCTGTTACCTTTACAACAAGCGTAACACTACCACCGGTTTTCGTATTTTCTCCTTTTGGAGTTAATTTCAATTCAATATCTTCATCCTGTTTGGATGCTTCAATTGTTCCTGTTATTTGTTGTTCTAAAGTAAAAATATCATTTTCTTCTAGAGTTATGCTATACTTGGTTTGAAAAGAATTGTAATTATCTTCAACATAATTTTTAATATTCAAATTTACTGTTTGTACCCCTCTATTAACATAAATTCTATCCGTATTATTCTTAACCTCAAAATAGAATGGATATGATGAAAATGTTGTATCATAACGCTTAGTTAATTTATATCTTGCATAAGTTTCACCACAATTTATTGCCAAAGCAATTGTAATTAAAAATACTGTAAAAATTATAATTACTTGTTTCTTCTTCATTTTCATCACTTCCTATCTTTAAATATTTTTCTTTTCTTTTGGTTTTATTGAACTCAAAAATAAACATATTCCAAGTAGCATAAATAAAATTATAATTCCCATTGGTTTTTGAAAAAATAATATTACACGCCCTAAAAATGGTATTTTAAAACAATATTTTCCTTCTACATTTTCTTTCTCTAATAACTCTTGATCTGTATCAGAATTTGCATCTCCTTTTGT
The DNA here is from genome assembly GCA_947632715.1 of uncultured Bacilli bacterium. GTDB lineage: Bacteria > Bacillota_I > Bacilli_A > RF39 > UBA660 > SIG200. The sequence goes on from CANRQF010000009.1 coordinate 21,467, forward strand.
AATGTAATATTCTTTACCATCTTCTTTATAGACTTCAAATACTCTATGGGTAATTACTGAATTTCCCTCTTTAAATGCTATAATATCATTTTCTTTTATTTCTTTTGCTTCTTTGACAAAAACAATATCCCCTTCATTTAATGTTGGTTTCATACTTCCTGTTAAAACAATAAAGTTTTTATATCCAAAAAAACTAGGTGTCTTATCTTTAAAAAATAATTTTTGAACTATAATAAATGTACTATAAAGAGCAATAATTACTAAAAAAATCCAAAACATAACCTGTGATACTTTTTTAATCATTTTCATTTTAAGCATCACCATCCACTACTTGTATTGCAATTAAATCAATAGTAAGACTTATATCTTTACCAGCATATTCATAATTATTATCTTCTTTATCCCATTCAATTTTAATATGATACTTGGTTTTCATCATCTCATCATAAGGTAATTCATATTCTTCTGTTCTTTTATCATCTAATAATTTTAATTCTTTACCATCTTTATCTGTTAAAGTAACTTTGACAGGTATTTCTGAATCTAATGTTACCTTTAAATAATATTTCATTAAAACTTCATTTGTCTTATTATCTTTATCATAATTACTAACAAAGAAATCTGATTCATCTACATCTCCAGGTAACATTTTTTTATTTGTATAAGTAAATGTTGGATTATCCAAACTAATAATAGGTATAGCCACTATATCTTCTGCTTTACCTTCAAGCTCTCCCATATATCTACTGGAAGTAACATTAAAAGTAAATAAGAATAAAATACTTATACTAAATACTAATAAAATACAAGGTTTCTTTTTTAATTTATACTTTTTCATTGTTACCTCCTTAACTTTTTAATTTATCTTTTGTTTTACAATAACCAAAATGTTCATATCTTTATTGTCGTAAATATCTATATCTGGATTTAATATTTCATCTTGTTCATCCCAATACCAATATACTTTTATATTTATTTTGTCAGCATCTGTGAAACCAGTTTCTGTCGTTGGAAGAAGTAAATCATTTTTTGCTATATTTCCATCTGTTATATCATAATGTGTTTTACCATCATTTACAGTAAAATATTCTAATTTAAAATCCTCATCTAATTCCTCTAACATAAATTTAATTTCATATTCTAAACTTACCTCTGTACCATCTGGATTTATTGTAAATTCAAAATATCCTCTACTATTTGGTGCTATTTTTCCTTTTGCAAAAGTTTTTGAATCATTAAAATCAAACTTAATCGGTGTGCCATCTGTAACATCTATATCATTTACTGATACATTAAACTTTGCTATATCTATACCACCTATTCCTATCGATGTTTCAACATATCTTGATAAGGTGTAACTTGCCACAAAGAGAACACATACGATTGTATAAAATATCAAAAAGTTTTTAACTCGTTTTTTTAATCTATATCTTCTTCTTGTAGCCACTTATTACACCTTCTTTCTTTTTAATACCCAGAAGCTGTAATTTTTAACTCTAATTTATAATTAGAATTGATATTTGTACCTACTTCTGTATCATTACTTGATTCAAACCACTTCCAGTCTAATGTATAAACATCATAAGTATTTGCAGCAAGACCAATATTTTCTTGTTTTAATTCTTCATAAGTTAACCATTCATCATCACTTCCTGCTACATATACACCATTTAATTTCAAACGATATTTCATGTTGATATTATATTTGTTATCTTCAAACAAATCTAAATCATATTTTATATTAAATTCATTATTGTTTCTTATTACAAATTGATAAGAATTTTCACTTGCTGGAGCAATCTTGTTATCAACAACATAATAAGCTGAGTTAGTAAAAATATGAAGTTGGGTAGCTTGCGAATATCCTGTTTGTTCATCAAATACTTCTACACCATCTTTATCTTCTGGCGTAGTAGGAGTATTTTGATTATCACTACTAGATCCTCCACTTGTATTTCCTCCTGTATTTACAGAACTACCTCCATTATTATTTGAATTACCACCAGTATTGTTATTGCAATTATTACAGCTACCATTATTACAATTACAATTATTATCACAATCTTTTTTGAAGATAATATCAAAAATATCTACATTACCTGTTGGAATTTTTGGTTTATGGTCGATAAATCCTATATTTCTAACAAGTAAAAAGATAATAATAATTAAGGCGATAAGGATTAATAGCATTACGATAAAGTTTTTTTCATTCTTTTTTTCTTGCTTATTCATCTATATTTATCACCACTTTCCCTTTTCAATTAAAGCCCCCAGTAAAGATTATAAAAATCTTATAAACTTTACTGGAAGTTTTAAAACTTCCATAGTTTTATGCTCCAGCAGGAGAATAGCTCTCTCCTTCAATATGTTGTACAGCATAAAGAGTAATAGGAACTTTTAAGTTTGATTCAGTACCATACGCATATTTTCCACCAGCTGTGTCTGATGTGACTTTTTCATCATTTTTATTGTCCCATGTAACTGTTACAGTTAATGTAAGAGTATCTGCTTCTTCAAAAGCTTTACCTTCTGGCAATTTTACTACAAAAGGGGCAGTTTGATCTCCATTTTGAGTAAATTCATCAGTTATTTTTCCGTTTCCTTTTACTGAAACTTTTGTTGTAATTGATTCAGAATCTATACCAAAAGATGACAATCTGCTTTTCAATTGAGAATCATCAATTTTAGAGAAAATATCAACGGATACTTCGGTACCAGTTAAATTCAATGTCATAGTACCTGTTGCAGTATATGAAGGGGCAATTTTTCCGTCAACAACATGGTCGCTATGCGTTGGACTTAGAGTTAACTCGAAAGGTTGACCTACACCACCTAATGCAACATTCCATTTTGCAACATCAACTGACGCATCACCAGTAAACTCACTTGCATATCTTGCATAAGTTCCTCCTACAAAGAATAGTGAAACTGCAAATAACATAGCTACTGCCATTACTGATACTACTGTTTTCTTTTTCATTATCTCACCTCCTCGTACAATAAATTTTTGGGAATAATATTCTAGAATATTATTTTCTATATATAAAAGGATTCCCACCTTTTATACCGATTTAATTAATAAGGTTATTTTTCTTCCTTATTTTCTTTTTGGCGTTCTAATTCTCGTTGCCTTTTAAATTCTTCAAATTCTAATCTATCTTTTTCATCTTCTTTTCTATATTTTTTGTCATCTCTTCTGCTGACTATATATAGCCATAATAAACCGATTACTAAAATTACTAATAAAACAATAAATAAACCTATTGGCTTTTGCATGAACATCAAGAAATTCCCAGCTCCTGCAATTCTACCAACATACAAACCTTCAACATCTTCCATAGCTACTAAATTTTTATCATTTGCGTTGTTAGCATCACCTTTCGTTTGAAAGAATTGTTTACCATCTTCAAAAACAATATCAACAATTCTGTGAGTTGTAACTGTGTCTGCCTCGTTTCTAAATGCTATAACATCATTTTTCTTTAAAGTAGTTGTATCTACCATTTTTACAAATACTAAATCCCCTGTATGTATTGAAGTTTCCATAGAACCTGATAATACTATCATAGGCTTATAGCCAAATACATCTGGTACTTTTGCTGGATCGGTGTTTGCTTTATACATAATTATTCCAGCTATTAGTAAAATTATAAATGCAAAGGAAAAGAAAATTATTTTACATACTTTGCCAACAATTCCCTTTTTATTTTGCTTATTCTTTTTCATGTTACCTCCCTTTAAGCAAGATTTGGAATAAAGTTTTATACTTTATTCTTACATCTACCTACTATTATCAAATAAAATTATAACATATTTCGACAAATTTTAACACTACTTTTATGTAAAAAAGTTTAAAAACGAATTAAATTTGTCAAAAAAGATACAAAATCAACTGTTTATAGCAGTCAGAATTTAAGTCTTAAAATAGTAAAGAAAGGAGGAAAATATGCCAAAAAAAGGAGAAAATATCACTAAAAGAAAAGATGGAAGATATGAAGCTAGATATGTAAAGGAACGAGATCAGTTTGGAAGAATCAAAAAATATGGATTTGTATATGCTCAAAGTTATTTAGAAGTAAAGAAAAAGCGAGAAGAAAAATTAAAAAATTTTAAATTAGATAATAAAACAAATTCATTGTATTTAAAAGACAACTTTTCTGATTCTATTATTTCTTGGTTTGATACTAAAATTTCTATAAAAGATTCAAGTTATACAAATTATTATTCAATTATTTATTCTAAAATTATTCCTTTTTTCAAAGATACGAAAGTTATCAATGTTGATGAAAGAAATATTATAGAATATATAAAATCACTTCAAGGACAGAAGTTAAGTAATAAAAGAATAAGAGATATACTATTAGTTTTAAAACAATTTTTAGAGTATAAAAATATTCATATTAAATTTGAAATGCCAAAAGTTTCTCAAAAAAAGATTATAACTTTTAATGATAAGGAACTAGCCATTATTGAAAAAGCAACTAGAAATACTAATGATGTTAAAGTTTTTGCTATTTTGTTTGTTCTATTTTCAGGTGTCCGTATTGGAGAACTTTGTGCTTTAACTTGGAAAGATATTGACCTTGATAATAAACTGATCCATATTACTAAAACTTTAATTAGAGTTAAAAATAAAGATATTAACTCTAAATTTAAGACAAAGATAATTTTAGATACTCCTAAAACTCAACATTCAATTAGAGATATTCCAATAAACGATACTATACTACCTTATTTAGAAAAATTTAAGAAAGATGATAATTGTTATTTTTTAACAGGAAATAATTGTTTTATGACTACTAAAAAATACTATTTATTTTATCTTAAATATCTTGAATCATTATCAATAAAGAAATATAAATTTCATATTTTAAGGCATACTTTTGCTACTCGTTCTTTACTATGTGGGGTGGACATTAAATCGTTAAGTGAAATTTTAGGTCATTCTAGTGTTAAAATCACTTTGGATTTATATGTTCATGTTAAAGATAATGAAAAACTATTTCAAATCAATAAATTAACATTTTTAAATTTATCGCAGTCATATTAAAAAGTCTAAAACTCAAATGTTTGGGCTTTTTTTATAGCTTTTAAAAGATAAATTTAAAGTATAAAACTTTATTCCATAATTAATAGGTAAGTTTAGATGGTACTGCTAATTACTACTTAATTTACTACTATTTTTTATTGTCTATTTTCGTTTAAATTATCTAGGTATTCTTGCCAAGAAATACGAGTATCTATGGCAATATATCTAATAATAATCCACATAAGAACATCATAAACTTGTTCTTTTTTTATTTCTGCTGATAAACAATACTTCTTGATACAAGATATATCTATCGGTAAATCAAACTGTTGTCCTTTATAACCTATAACTTTAAATAGTAGGTCATTAGCAATTTGATCTCCTTCTTCTATAACTGACTCAAATCCATCTTTTTTGCTATCATAGAAGTCTGTCATTTCATCAACATCTTTTGTAATTTTACGATAAGTTTCTATTGTTAAGTTGTGCTTTAATTTTTCTAGCAACTTATTAATAGTAATAGCTATCGTTTTATCTTTTTCATCATTAGATAAATCTTCAATAAAACAAGATAAATCTTCAAACTCTAAATCTAATACTTTAAGTGTATTAGTAAGTTCTTCAGTAGCATTTTTAATAATTATTTTGCTTTTTTCATCAATACTACTAGTAGTTTTTTTCATTTTCAGCTCCTCATTTCTATATTTTTCTAAACTTACCTATTTTTATTATATCACTTTTTCAATAATAGACCCACACTTTTGCTAATAATTCTTTTATCAATGGGAAAATTATTATTGGTGATAGTTATGATTGATAATAATTTAAAATATTGTAGAGAAGAATTAGAAATGACACAAGAGGAATTAGGTTATGTATTTGGTGTAAGTAAGAATACAGTTTCAGGTTGGGAAAATGCACACGATACAATGCCATTTAATAAATTGATTAAATTTTGTAATATGTATGATTATTCGTTAGATTTTGTTTGTGGACTAATAAGAAAAAATATAAAATATGGAAAATTTGAAACAGACAAAGTTAAAATAAGTAAAAAACTAAAAGAGTTAAGAACTAAACTTAATTTATCGCAACAAGCATTAGCAGATAATTGCAATTTTTTACAAGCAACTTATAGCACCTATGAAACAGGAAAATATTTAATCAACACCATCACCATTTATACAATTTGTAAAACTTATAATGTATCTATGGATTGGATTGTTGGTAGAACAAAAAATAGTATGAAATTATTTTAGTTTCATACTATTTTTTTATGACTGATGACAGCATGACAGCAATTTTTGGGAGGGTATCCCATTTTTTCGTGTCATTGGTGTCATTACTTTTTTTTATTGAATGTTTTTTCAACAAGTTCTTTTGTTTCTTTATTGGCATTATAAACTGCTAAATAATTAAATAATATTGCAAGAGTTAATAATATATACATTATCCAAATGACAAATAAATTTGTTTTAATACTTTTATCTAAAAATTCATAAAACAAAACTGCTAAATATAATAAACCACTAATTACAACTGTAACGGCTGTTATATCATTAAATGATCTATTTATAGTATTTGATTTATGTTTATCTACATTTCTTCCTACTTTGCTCCAAATCCATACATATAACACTTCCAATAGTAGCATTAAGGTTACTAAAATCCAATATACAGCATAATATGGATTCTTCTTAAAAATTACACTTAAAATAGCAAATAACAACAATAAAATATTTATAACAATTGCACAATTACTGATCCTTTTGTTTCTTTTTATCATTTTCAACAGCCTCCTTTCTTCTAGCACTGTTTAAAACTTTAACAATTTCTTCGGCTGTTTTAATTTGATACTCGGTATCTTCGATAGTCTGTGAAATTACCTCTTTTTCTGAATCAGATAATTTTTCATTTTTTAATTTTTCATTAAAACTATTTACTAATTCTTCCCAATTGTTAATCATAGCTGTTGTATTTAAAATAGCATCTATAATTTGGTCGCCTTTTAAATGTTCATAATAGTTAATTAAAAAAGGATTTAGTGAAGTTACTTGAAAACCTAAACCAGCAGCGTACATTAAGTCATTATAATTGATACCTATATGTGTACTAATCTTTCTTAATGTTTTTGGGTTTGGTATTTCTCTTTCACCTGATTCAATTCTTGATAGTTCTGTATCACTTATTTTAGCAATTCTTGCTAATTCTCGTCTTGATAATTTCTTTTCTTCTCTTGCACGAGCTATCATTTGTCCAACAGTTTCAGCATTATCTTTCATACGAATATAACTCCTTTCGCAATATAAATATAACACATTTTAAAACTATTTTCAACCTTTTAGTTTTAATTTTATAAAATTTGCTACTTTTTGTTGACAAACAATTTTAAACAATATATAATACTTTATAGTTGCAATTTATATTATTTTGCAACTAAAATAATTCGTTCTTTGACAACTAAATAGAGTTGGAAATCGCCGATATATGCCGACTCGTTAAACAAATGCAAGGCTCAAATATCTCTATTGGCACGAGAGTTGTAGATTATCTAAAATCTTCGTTACATATATGGCTAATAACTATATATACATCCTTAAAGGGAGTTGTTGGGAACACTAAAACCATCAAAAAAAGAAAGAGAGGTAGATTATGAATGCAGAAGAAACTTTAAAATTAGTATCTAAAACTTGGTGTAACATTAAAGATTTAATGAAACTAACAGGATTAAGTAAAAGTTCAGCAATTAAGTTAAAATCAAAAATAAAAGAACAACTTGATTATGAAATTCACACCACAAATTTACCAATGAATGTTGTCGTAGATTTTTTAAAAATTGATATTAACTATTTAAAAATGTTGGTAAATAGAAAGGAGGAATCACATGAAATCGATCAGTGAAATGAGAAAAAATGCAACAAAAAAAGATTTCATAGTTGATAACTTAATGAAATCTAATGGGTTATATTGTCTTGTTGCAAGACCAAAGGTTGGCAAGTCGTTTCTCGCACTTCAACTTGCTAATTCAGTAGCAACAGGAACAAATTTTTTGGGATTTAGAACAAGTCCATCTCCTGTCTTATATATTAGCACAGAAATGGATAATTCGCAAATAATTGATAGAATTGATGCTATGAATTTACAATTTACTGATGAAAATTTTAGATCAAAAGTTAATGAAATTGGAGAAAGAAATCTAAATTTAATGGATTTGCAAATTGAGTTTCAAGAGTTTTCTACTGAACTAAATGGCAAGCTAGTCATTATAGATATGTTTAGTGGTATTGATATGAATAATGGATATGATTTAAATAATTATCAAGATATGGGACAAGTTATTATTCCTAAATTTAGAGAACTTTGTCAAAAATATAACTTTACTATTCTATTAGTTCATCATTTAAATAAAAACAATAAATCTCTTGGCTCTACTGCAATAGATGGATCAGTTGATGGAATTATTACTTTAAGATTAGACCAAAATTTAAAAAATAAAATTCTATTTAATTATGAAAGTAGAGATTATAAATCACTAGATTTAGTTCTAAAAAGAAATGAAAATTTAATCTTTGAGGTATCAAAAATTGAGTATGAAGATTTAAATTTTAATGTCTTATGTTTTCTAAATTATGCAATCAAACAAAAAGATTTTTCATTTACTATGAGTGAGATGACTAGCAAATTAGATTTAAAAATTACACCATCAGTATTTGGAAAATTATTAAAAAATAATATGGATAATTTAGAAAAAGAGGGTCTTCATATTGAAGAAAGAAGAAACGGAAATGAAAGATTATATGTTGCTCATTATGAAGAACCTATTTATGAAAATGAATAATTTTCATAAAAGTTTTTGATAACTTTTTTCTAAAAAGTTAGTAAAAAATGAACGAGGCACGTTTTGTTTTTCGTAAGAAAAATGAAAGTGGCGATAGTGAATATTTTTACAATTATTAAAATGATTTTTAAATTACTTTTAATAATTTATTAAATAATAAGTATCCAGTGGATAGTTATTATTTAATCTTGTTTAGAAGCATTTGCCTTTTCGTAAGATTAGGCATTTGCGAATAAACAAGCTAGGGGTTATTAGGGAACTCCCTAATCTCACGTGGGCTATGCCCTAGTGAGATAGGTCAATAAATTGACCTCTACCTAAAGAAGCATAGCAAAGGAGGAAAAAAAATGTACGATGGAAATCAAGTATTACGATTTGAAACGAAATATAAATCTAGTGATCTAGGAGGACTCGGTGTAGAACTTACTAAAAGAAAAGGTACAGGAAATTATGATATAGAAAGAACACAATTTAATTATAGTTATGTACCCTTATCTAAACCTACTCTCCAAGAACAAGTCTATTCTAAATTGAAAAATAATAAAATATATTATAACGATAGTAAAAATACAAATTTACTAAACGGAGCTATCGTTACAAGTGGAAAAGAATTTTTTCAAAGTTTGGGAATGAAATTTAAAGATAGTGGTAGAGTTCATCAAGTTGGAAAAGATAAAGGAAAACCTATTTTAGTACCAGATATAAAATCCACAGATGATATACCTGAAAAAGTAAAAACATTTTTTGATAACAGTTATGAATTTTTAGAGAATCTTGTTGGAAAAGATAATATAGTATATGCTGAAGTTCATTATGATGAGGATACACCACATTTACAATTTTACTTTATGCCGATCGTTAATGAAGTTAGAAGAAAAGTTTTTGAAACAGATGCTAACGGAAATATAGTTTATCGTAAAGGAATTGATAAAAAAGGTAATGAAAAAATGTATCCTACTCAAAAGAAAGATGCAAATGGAAAAAATGTTTTTTCAATAGAAAAAGGTAAATTTCTAAATTGCGACCAATTTTGGAAAGATAAAGGTGGAAAAACATCTTATGCAAAAATTCAAGATGAGTTTAATCAATTTATTACTGAAAAAGGATTTAATTTAAATCGTGGTAACATTGGAGGTAATGCTCATCATAAAACAAAAGCCGAAAAAGAAATTGAAGATTTAAATAGTCAAATCAATGAAATGAAATTAGAATTTGAAAAGAATAAAAAATTAAATGAAATAGAACTTGAAACAGCCAAAGAAATGTCGGAAATAGATTCTAATGAAATTCTAAATCCTGTTAAAAGAAAAATTGTAGGATATAAAGAAGAAGATGTTGATAATTTAGTAAAATATTCTAAACAAATTCAAAAGCAAAATTCAAATAATAAAAATATAATTGAAAATAAAAATCTAACTATTGAAGAATTGAAAGGCGAACTTAAAACTCTTGAATCAGAAAACGCAAAACTAAAAGATGGTCGTGCAATTAAAGAACGAGATACTAAAATTTATGAACAAGAACAAACTATTTCTAAACAAAAAACTATTATCAAAGAAAAAAATTCTATTATTGAAGCATTAGAAGATAAATTAGATAAATTGCAAGAAACCTTTAATAACTTTAAAGAAAAAATGTTTAATCTTTGTGATAAGATTTGTAGAGCATTAGGTCATAAGTTAGGTATTCATTATAAAGAAGAAGATGAAATTGATTATGATGATATGGAATATTATGCAAGAGAAGTTAATCGAAAATATGACCGATCTGAAAAAGATAAATCTGATGATATGGAAATAAGTATGTAGTATAACTAACTCTTAATATTTTTGATAAAAAGAATTTGTAACCTAAAAAAATAAATCTTGTACAAATTTAAGAATAAATAAAACGAACCTTTTAAAATGAAATGTACCAAAAATAATATTTTAAATTAAGTAGTGATTGGAGGATTGATAATATGAAGAAAATAAATAAAATTTTACAAAACAATGATTACAAATATCTTTTTATCTCTCAAACTTAATTTCGTTTGAAAGGGGTAAAATATGGAATACAATGTCATTGATATTGTAGATGATAAAATAACTGATACTAAATTAAAAGAAATCATTAATAAGAAGTTATATAAAATCATCGAACTTTTGGAGTTTAATGTCAATACAGCCGAGTAAGTGGTATAATAGTATTGGTTATAAGTTTAACTTAAAACTTAATTGTTACCTTATGTTAGGAGGTAATGATTATGAATGAAATGGAGAGTGTTGAGAGTAAGAAAGTATTAAGAGTTGGAATTTATTTAAGATTATCTAATGAAGATAAGGACAAACTAAACAAAGATGATGATAGTGAATCTATCAAAAATCAAAGAAATATGCTTATTGACTATATTGAAAAGCATCCTGAATTTGCGTTAGTTGATGAGTATTGTGATGAAGATTTATCTGGTGCTGGAACTTATAGACCTGAATTTGAAAGACTAATTAGAGATTGTGAAAACGGAAAACTTGATATAGTTTTATGTAAAAGTCAATCAAGATTTTCAAGAGATATGGAAATTGTTGAAAAATATATCAATAATAAATTTAAAGAATGGAATATTAGGTTTATAGGACTATCCGATAATGCTGATACTGATAATAGTGGAAACAAGAAATCAAGACAAATAAATGGACTCGTAAATGAATGGTATTTAGAAGATGTTTCAAATAATATAAGAAGTGCTTTTCATTCTAAAATGAAGCAAGGAGAATTTATTTCTCCTTTCGCCTCATTTGGTTATGAAATGTCCGAAAAAGATAATAATAAATTAGTAGTCGATCCTGTTGCAGCCGAAGTAGTAAAAAACATTTATAATCTATACTTAACAGGATTAGGGTTTACAGGTATAGCAAAATACTTAAATAGTAAAAATATACCTTCCCCTTCTCTTTATAAATATCGTAAAGGTATTAAATTAAATGTTATTAGTAATAGACCTCGTGAAGAAATAAAATGGACAACAAATGCTATTAAAACAATTTTAACAAATGAAGTTTATCTAGGACATTTAATTCAAGGGAAAAGAACTACTGTTAGTTATAAAAATCACAAAATAAAACACAAAGATAAAAGTGAATGGATAAGAAAAGAAAACACTCATGAAGCAATTATAGATGAAGAAACATTTAATAAAGTTC
>CANRQF010000010.1 GCA_947632715.1 uncultured Bacilli bacterium
TTAAGTGATTGCAATTGGATAAATTTACCTCAAGGAGTAAATGGATCATATTCAAGTTCGGAAAAATTTACAACAACAGGAACATTTACATATTATTTTTATGTAAAAAATTCATCAGGAATAATGGCAAGTGCAAGTGATACAATAACAATAATAGAAACATGCTCATTTGCTGTAACAGGAGATCAAGATGATCTATTTGTAGAAATGATAACAGGTATAGGAATAACATCATATGGTATGAAATCATACGCATTAGGAACACCAGAGTCAAGTATAACAAAAACATATAATAGTACGAATTCAATGAAAATAACTAGTACTACTATTAATAATATAGAAATAATAGGTTTTGTAAAGAATTCCGAAGGAATAGAGGGAACATGTACAGCTTATGTAGAAAAACCTAATGTACCGAGTGGAGAGTGTGAATACAAAAAATATCCTGACAACTCAGGTGGAGGATATTATTGTACAGAAGATCATAGATATTATACATATTTAGGATATTGCCAAGGAAGCTGTACAACAATATCCTGTCCAACAGGATATCAAAAACCATATGCTCATAACTTAGCAATGTGTTATAAGAACGGATCGTGGGATTAATTTATGAAAAAGAGTAAGAATATATTAATAATAATGTTAATAGTAATAGAGATAGTAGCAACATACTTCATGTATAAATCAAGTACAAATAAAGAAGTAGTATTAGATAATGTAGAATTAAAAGAAATAAAAAAAGATGGTTCATTTGCGATAATGGTAGAAAAAACTGAAGGTAGTGGAACATACGAAGCATATCAAAGTTCCACATGGCCATCAAATTATAATTTTAATGCAAATAAATCATCATGCATAAATGAAAAAGGAGAAATAGTAAGTGGAGTATTAACATTTGATGAAAGTGCAAATAAAGCATATGTAACAAATACAACTCAAACAACTTATTGTTATTTATATTTTGATTTACCAATAACAGAAACAGTACCAACATGTACATTTAATGTAACAAATACTAATGGTTCATTTTCAATAACATTTAGTAAAAGTGATAATGCAAAAAAATGGTATGTAGGAAATAGTGAAACAGCTCCACAAGACGATTCACAATACACGAATCCATTAAATCCTAGTGTATCCGTATATGCTACGGTATATGGGTATGTAAAAAATAGTGCTGGAATAGGATCATGTAAAATAGAATCAAAAATATCTCAAACAAGTGGATGCCATTCTGCAACTGCAGGTGGAAGTAGTGGAGATTCTAGTTCTACTTGTACTTCGTATAAAGGATATTGTGGTTGTGTAAATGGATCAATGAGAGCAACAATAACTAGTAGTTCACAAGTAAATAGTTGTTCAGGATATTCAAATGATAGTTGTTCAGGAAGTTGTAATTTTGCTGGAGGTACTTCTCAAAAAACCGATTATGAAACATGTACTTGTTCATCTTCCGATGGACCAAGTGCTGGTTCCACAGTATGGACATGTCAATATGATACAAGAACACCATATCCATCTAAATCACAATGTGACGACAAATGTGGACCAGTAGCAGGACAATGTGATGTAGGATATACTAGAATTGTAGGTGGAGCTGCCGATGGTCAAGCAGGTAGTCAGGCATTATGTTATAAAATTTCTTAATAAAAACTCGTCAACGAAGACGTTAAAATAGAAAAACTTAACCTACGAGAGATACATTTTGTATCTCTCATTTTTTTAAAATGTATAAAATAAACAAAAATAGTCCATAATTTTTATGAAGGTGACTTATGGCAAAATATAAAGTAGATATAACAGGAATTAATACTAATAATTTGGTTGTGTTAACTAATGAAGAAACAACTAAATTATTTGAACAATTAAGAAAAGGTGATGAAAGTGCCAAAGAATTACTTATAAATGGTAATTTAAAATTAGTATTATCTATTTTAAAAAGATTTAATAATACTAAATATAATATGGATGATTTATTTCAAGTTGGTGTTATAGGGTTAATTAAAGCCATTGATAATTTTGATGTAACCTTAGGACTTCGTTTATCAACATATGCAGTACCTCTAATTATTGGTGAAGTAAAAAGATATATAAGAGATAATACATCAGTTAGAGTTAGCAGAAGTGTTAAAGATTTAGCATATAAAATAATTAAATATCAAGATGAGTACCTAAGTACGTATGGAATAATGCCAACTAATGCAGAAATAGCTAGTTATCTTCAAATAGAAGAATATGAAATAACTTATGCCATGGATAGTTTAAAAGATCCAATGAGTATCTTTGAACCAATATATAATGATGGAGGAGATACTATTTATTTATCAGATCAAATTGCTGATACTAAAGATATAAATACTGATAAAGATATGTTAATCTCTTTAAGAAAAGCTTTACAAAAAATAAAGGATAGAGAAAAAGATATACTTGTTGCTAGATTTATTATAGGTAAAACGCAAATGGAAATTGCAGATTCTCTTGGAATAAGTCAAGCTCAAGTATCAAGAATAGAAAAAAATGCTATTGAAAATGTTAGAAAATTAATTTAATAACATATACTTATTATAGGTGAATAACTATATGCTTTTAAGTGATTTACAAACTAAAGATATTATAAATATTAAAGATGGAAATAATTTAGGAAGAATAATTGATGCTAAAATAGATACTACTGGTAAAATTATATATTTTGTATCGGAAGAGAGAAAATTGCTTAAAAAAATGACAAGAGGTAGCGAAGCAACATTTACTTTTGAAAAAATAAAAAAAATAGGTGAAGATGTTATTTTAGTGGACTTATAAATTGTGAAATATAAGTAAATATGATATAATTTTTATATGAAGAAAAAAATATTAATTGGTTCAATTATTTGTTTAGTTTTAGATATTTTATCAAAAAGTTTGATTGATAATTTTTTTGTGTCTTCTAATTCAAAAGTAATTATTAATAATTTTTTTAATATTACAAAAATATATAATGATGGAGCAAGTTGGAATATTTTATCAGGTAGTAGATACATACTTATTTTAGTAGCTATTGTTATATTGGTTATATTATTTTTGTATCAAAATAAATTTAAGAATAATATGAGAAATATTATTTCTTTTAGTATGATATATGGAGGTATTATTGGTAATCTATTAAATAGAATAATATATGGTTATGTTATAGATTTTTTAGATTTTAATATCTTGGGTTGGGATTTTCCTATATTTAATATAGCTGATATATTTATTGTCGTAGGAGTAATATTACTTATTTATTCAATATATAAGAAGGATGATGAAAATGAAGTTAGTAGTAGATAAAGAAGATATAAGAATAGATAAATATTTAGCCACTAATACTGAATATAGTAGAGAATTAATTACAAAAATGTTAAAAGAAAATTATATTACTGTTAATGGTAAGAGTATTAAACCTAGTTATAAAACAAAAATAAATGATGAAATAGAAATAAGTGATGATTATAAAGTAGAAGTTGATATTAATCCAGTTAAAATGGATTTAAATATTGTTTATGAAGATGATGATGTTATGGTTATTGATAAACCAAGTGGTTTAGTTGTTCACCCAGGTAATGGTAATCATGATAATACATTAGTTAATGGTCTTATGTATTATACAGAAGAATTAAGTGATTTAGGGGGAAGTGAAAGAGTAGGAATTGTTCATCGTCTTGATAAAGATACATCAGGACTTATGCTTGTTTGTAAAAGTAATAAAGCTCATGAAATACTTGCTGAAGACTTTAAATATAAAAGAGTATATCGGGAATATTATGCTCTTTTAATCGGTAGATTTCCCTCAAATACAGCCTTCATTGATGCACCCATAGGGAGAAGTAAAACTAACTTTAATAAAATGGAAGTAAGAAGTGATGGCAAACCAGCAAGAACTAATTTAAAAGTGTTAAAAAGATATAAAGATTATACTTTAGTTAGTTTAGTTTTAGAAACAGGTAGAACCCACCAAATAAGAGTTCATATGGCTTATATTGGCTATCCTATTTATAATGATCCAGTGTATCAAAATAAAAAAACTACTGAATTTGGTCAATTCTTACATTCAAAAGTTATAAGATTTACTCATCCTATAACCAAAGAAGTATTAGAGTTTGAAAGTGATTTACCTAAGGAGTTTCAAGATTTTATTGACAAGTTAGATTAAAACTAAGATATTACTAAAGGTAAATACACAAAAACAGAAGTAGGGAATACTAAGTAATTGATAACATCCAAAAATTTTTTTAATTTTTCTTATTAAGAAATATGATGCAATTATTAAAGTTAAACTTATTAAAATACTTAATAAAAGATCATTTTGATAATCAAATATTATCGATAAAAGAAATAACAAAAGATAATTAGAACATAATAAAAATTTTAAATCATTATCTAGTTTTTCATACCAAATAATTTTACTAATAGGAAACAAAATATACATAATTACTGCAATATAAATTAAAAAATATATATACATAAATTCACCCTTTACTAATAATATGAAAAAGGGTAAAATAATATGAAGAGGAAGGTTTTATGAATAATACCATGTTTGATAAAAAAGACGAATTAATTATGAGTTTAGTTCATTATTTTGTAACAGAAGAGAATTATTCACCAATAAATGTTAGAGGTGCTAAAAATGAAATATGGCTTGAAAATTTAGATGCACCATATAAAATAATTAGAATAAATTCTAAATATATTCATAATGAAGAGCAATTTAATATGGATTTATTTAAATTGGGATTTGTTGTTAAACAAATAAAAAGAAAAACTTTATCTTTTAAAATGAAAGTTTTAAATATATGTTTAGATATGAATGATTCATTAAAAGTAGATGAAATCAATAATATAAATACAGTTAGTGTAAGTAGTATGAGTGATGTTAAAAAGAATAAATTTTTAGGAGAACTTTTTCCTAAAATAAAAACTGAGCACTTACAAAAAACAGATAATATTATTAAAGTATTGAATGCGACAGAAGACATAAATAAAAAAACTACTAAGGAAAATAGTAAATATGAAGAAATATTTAAACCTAAAAAAATAATAGTAACGAAGATAATTATTGGTTTATGTATATTATTATATATAGTTAGTTTATTTATTAGTGATAACTTTAATTATGCTCTTTTAATTATGGGTGCTAATAACAGAAGTTTAGTTTTAAAAGGTCAAATATATCGATTAATAACATGTGCTTTCTTACATGGTGGCTTAATTCACTTAGTAGTTAATATGTATTCTTTATGGATTATTGGTAGTCAAGTAGAAAATTATTTAGGCAAAGCAAAATTTATAATTATTTATTTACTTAGTGCTTTAATGGGTAGTACATTTAGTTTAGTATTCTTAGGCAATAGTATGTCAATTGGAGCTAGTGGTGCCATATTTGGCTTAATGGGTTCATTATTATATTTTGGTTATCATTATCGTCTTTATTTATCCAATACTTTAACTACTCAATTAATTCCCATTATTATTCTTAACTTATTCTTAGGTTTTACAATAAGTGGTATTGATAATATGGCACATATTGGCGGTTTAGTTGGAGGCTATTTAGCAACAATGATAGTAGGAGTTAAATATAAAAGTACTAAGAGTGAAACAATAAATGGCATAATTGTTTATGCATTATTAATTGGCTTTTTAGTATATGTTGCCTTAAATTTAGTTTAATTAGCCCTTTCTTTTTAAAATATTTCGCATATCTTATTAGTGAAGGGGATTTTAAATATTAAATTTTCATTTATACTTTGCTTATTTAATAAAATCTTCTTATATACCTCCTTAAGTTATTTCTAAGTTTATAAGATACTCAAATTAATGTTCCAATAAAAATAATGGTTTTAGCCATTATTTTTATTTGGAACTAATAGTATATGAGATAATAAAAGATAAAAATAAAGAAAATAGAGCTATAAATGAGATAGAATGAGGATAAATAAATAAAATAGATGATAAAACAAAACCAATAATAGCACTATAAGTAGATCGAAAATGCTTATTTAATAAATAATTAATTAATTTTATAATGATAATAGCACTTATAATAAAAGAGATTATAAAGGGCATAAATTCTATTATGATATTAAAATTTAAATTAAAAGGATTAGCAATAATATTTAAAAAATATTTATATAAACCAAGAAAAATAAGAATAGCACTACCACTTATACCAGGAACTATTTTACCAATGGCATAACCAAAACCAGCAATTAACATCATAAATATATTGGGATTAGAAATATTATTATTGTTATTTAATTCGATTATATATAATATAAATCCAATGAAAAAAGTAAATAAAGTTAAGATAAAATTAATATTTTTATTAGTTCTTAATTTAATTTCTTTTACTAAGAAAGGTACACATCCTAATATTAATCCCATAAATATATAAGAAATAAATTCTAATCTAGTATTTAATAAATATAATATTAAATTACTAAATAAAATAATACTTATAATTATGCCACCAAATAATGGTAAAAAAAAGATAATATTATTTTTAAAATTTTTAGGAAAATTATTTAAGCGAAAAATAATTTCATCATAAATACCTAATATAGTAGCTAAAACACCACCTGAAACTCCCGGAATAATAAAGCCAATACCTAAAATGATTCCATAAATTAAATTTTTTATCATACTAATATTTATTAAATAAATAAAATATTATACTTAGTAAAAATTGGATAAGTAATAAAATGAGATATAACCATAATAATATTGATGGGTGATATAAATGAAGAAATATATTATTTTATTATTAATGTTATTAATGCCACTTCAAGTTATGGCTTATTCTGACTATGTTTATTTGGGAGGAAATACTTTAGGTATAGAAATAAATGTTGATGGAATATTAGTAGTAGGTTTTTATAAAATAAATGGTAAATATAATAATTCAGAGTTAAAAGTTGGTGATTATATTAAAAAAATAAATGATGAAGAAATATTTACTTTAAAAGAATTAACGGAAGAAATGGAAAAATATACCAAAGATGGTAAAGTAGATATAACTTATATTAGAAATAATAAAGAATATCATACAGATTTAAATTTAATAAATGATGATGGTGTATATAAAACAGGATTATATGTAAAAGATAGTATTATGGGAATAGGAACTCTTACTTATATTGATCCAAATTCTAAGATATATGGTGCTTTAGGACACGAAATAATTGAAAGTAATAGTAAACAAAAAGTTGAAATAAAAGATGGAAGTATATTTAGAAATACAATTACATCTATAGATAAATCAACAACTGGTAATGCAGGTAGTAAGAATGCTAAATATTATTTCAATACAACTTATGGTACAATAGAAAAAAATACTAATCATGGTATATTTGGTTCCATTAATAATACGTTAAATAATTTAAAGTTAGTTGAAGTAGGTAGTAAAGATGATGTAAAAATTGGTGATGCAACATTATATACGGTTTTAGAGGGTGAAAAAGTAGAAGCATTTAAAATAAGAATTAAGAGTATAAATGAAAATAGTTCAACTAAGAATATTACTTTTGAGATAACTGATAAAAAATTAATTGAGAAAACTGGAGGAGTAGTTCAAGGTATGAGTGGTTCACCAATTGTTCAAAACAATAAAATTGTGGGAGTTGTTACTCATGTTATTGTTGATAATCCTTTAACAGGTTATGGTTTATTTATAACCACGATGTTAGAAGAAGGGGAAAATTAAAAAGAGTTTTTTGAAAACTCTTTTATAATGTTTCAACATTTTGATTTTTAAATGGATTATTGACTTTATTAGTTGTTTTACCCATAATTGCGTCTTTAAGTTCATCATCATCTTTACCAAAGTCATCTTCAACATCGATAACTCTTAATAATTCATCCATTGAAGTAAATCCTTCCATAACTTTTATTAAACCATCTTTTAATAGAGAACTAGTATCTTTTGAATATACTAATCTTCTTAAATCATCTTTTCGAACATTACTAACAATTGCATCTCTGATATCTTCATTAATTTCTAGAACTTCATGAATAGCAATTCTTCCTTTATAACCATTAATACATTCTGGACAACCAACTGGTGTATATATTTGATTAACATCTAAATTTAAACATGTTTTAAACAAATTCTTTTCATAACTATTAGTTGGACGAGCACTACGACATTTTGGACATAATCTTTTAACAAGTCTTTGCGATATAATACCAGATAGAGCACTACCTAATAAATATCTTTCAACTTCCATATCCAGTAATCTTTCAATTGTATTAAGCGAGTTATTAGTGTGGATAGTAGATAGTACTAAGTGACCAGTAATGGCTGCTCTTACGGCAATTCTTGCTGTTTCATCATCACGAATTTCTCCGATCATTATAATATCAGGGTCTTGTCTTAAAATACTTCTTAATGTATTTCCGAATGTTAAACCAATTTCACTCATTACTTGAACTTGGTTTACACCAGATATTTTCATTTCAACGGGATCTTCAACAGTAATAATATTTCGATCTGTTGTATTTAATACTTGTAACATAGCATAAACTGTTGTTGATTTACCAGAACCAGTAGCACCAGTAACAAGAATAATACCATTTGGTTTTTTAATTAATTTATTTATTTTTTCATAATTATCTTTGGTTAAGCCAATCGTTTCTAGACCATTTAAACTCATACTATAATCAAGAATACGAATAACTACTTTTTCACCATCAACAATTGGTAAACTAGATACACGAAGATCTACATCAACAGTTTCAATTAAACCTTTAATTGCACCATCTTGTGGAAGTCTTGTTTCAGTTATATTCATACCAGAAATAATTTTTACTCTGGTAATTAAGTTCTTCTTAATAGTAGCAGGAACTTTAGCATAATCAAGTAGGGAACCATCGATTCTAATTCTAACATTAAGTTCATCCGGTGTTGGATCAAAGTGAATATCTGATGCACCATGATTAACGGCATCGACAATCATCTCATTAACAATATCAACAATCGGTTTATTATCATAGTCAAATTCTCTAAACACTTTGTATCACCGTTATTCCCTTTTTCTACTTTACTACAATTTATTATACAATATTTATTTGTAAAAGACAATTAATTTTCTTTATTTTTTCTTAATATTAATATTAATTTTAATCTTTTATTCTAAAATAACTTTTGTTAAAATATATTTAAGGGTTGGTGAAGTAAATGAATAAGTATATTAAAATCCCTGAAAATAAAGATATTGATTTAGATATGATGATTAATTTATATTTAGATCCTTTAAATATCTATATTCCTATTTTCAAAAAAGAAAAATTTAAATTAAATACATATATTTATAAAAATACCTATTTTGATAACTTTATTTCATCTGTATCCGGTAAAATATCTGGTAGTAAAAAAGTCATAATTAATGGTAAATCTTGTCCTGCTTTAGAAGTTACCAATGATTTTAAAGAAAATGTTTTAAAAAAGAATAAGAAGAAAAAGATTAAAAATAAAGAAGAATTAATCCAAATTTTAAATGATTATCATTTAATTGATATTATTAAAAAAATGAGTAATAAAGATATTAAAAACTTAGTAATAACTTCAGTAGATGAAGATATATATTCTTATAATGAATTAATGATTTTAGCAAATTATGCTAATAAAATTTGTAATACAATAACCGAACTTTTAAACATACTTAATATTGATACAGCTACCATTGCTGTTAAAAACACTTTTTTTAAAGCTATTAAAAATTTAAAAGCTATTATTGGTACTTATCCTAATATTGATTTAAAATTATTAAATGATTATTACTTAATTAGTTATGATACTTTTATATGTAAAGAATTAAATATAAAAGAAGAGAATAGTTTAATCTTAACTAGTAATGATATATATAATTTATATAATGTCTTAATAAAAGGAAATATAATTAATGAAAAGTTTGTTACTATAAGTGGTAATGCTGTTTTAAAATCTTTAGTTATTAAAACAAGATTAGGTATAAGTATAGAAGAATTAATTACTAAACTAGTTAAAATAACAAATTCTGAATATGAAATATACTTAAATGGTCCTATTAAAGGTGAAAAAATTAATGATATAAGCAATTATATAATTACTAATGATATTAGAAATATTGTTATTAATAAAAGAGAAGAAAAACAAATAGTGGATTGTATTAATTGTGGAGTATGTTATAAAGTATGTCCATTTAATATTAATGTTATAAATTATTATAATAAAAATAAAAAATGTTCAAAATGTAGTGGCTGTGGTTTATGTAATTATGTTTGTCCTGCCAATATTGATTTAAAAAGTAAAGTATATGGAGGAAAACATGAATAAAAAAAGTGTTAAAAGATTAGTAATTGAAAATTTAATTATATTATTACCATTTATAATATATGGTTTTTATAAAAATGGTTATTTAATATATCAAAGAAATTTAATTAAAGAAATATGGCTATTTAAAAATATTTATTTTGTTTTAATAGCAATATTAACTAAAATAATTTATGATTTAATAAAATATAAAAAAATAGTTATTAATTATGATTTTGTTTATTTAATACTTGTTAGTATGATTATTCCTTACCATACTAATTTACTAGTATTTTGTATTTTATTACCTATAACTTATATAATATCTAATATCTTAGAAAAATATTTTAAATTTAATAAAGTATGTTTTATGTTTTTAATAATATTTTTAATTAATGGCTTATTATTTAATTTTAATTATACTAATTTGTTAGAAGAGAAGTTTAGTTATCATTTTTCTTTCTTTGATATTTTAGCAGGTCGTAGTATTGGCGGTATATCTTCAACTAGTATTATTTTATCTTTTTTAAGTTATATTTATTTAGTTAATACTTTATATTATAAAAAAGAAATTCCCTTTACTATTAATATTGTTTATTTAGGGTTAGCATTTCTTTATTATTTAGTTACTAAATCTGATATATTAATAAATAGTGAACTTATTTTTAGTAGTATTTTTGTTTCTACTTTACCAATGTATAGTCCTTTTAAAGAAAAAATAACATTAATATATAGTATTTTAATAAGTTTATTAACATTTATATTATATATATTAATTAATAATCCTTTTGTTATTTATTTAAGTATTTTTATAATATCTATAATATTTATGAATATTCATTTCAAAACAGCAAAAAAATCTTAGATGAATTCTAAGTTTTTTGATGCTAAAACATTGACTTTTATGGGATTTTTGTTATACTAATAAAATAGTTTTGAAAGGGCAAGAGAAAAAGCAACTAATGGTAAATTTATTAAAATTTATATTGAAAAAAAGGATTTTGTGCTTAAAAATTCAATATATATAGTTAGAGGGGAAAAATGCAAGCAATTAGTGAAGAGAAGATAAATGAGATAAGAAATTCGGCAGATATTGTAAGTATAATTTCTGATTATATACCACTTAAGATGCAAGGACGTAATTATTTTGGTGTTTGTCCATTTCATGATGATCACAATCCAAGTATGTCCGTTTCTAAAGAAAGACAACTTTTTAAGTGTTTTGTATGTAATAAAGGTGGTAATGTTTTTACCTTTGTTAAAGACTATGAAAATATTAGTTACATTGAAGCCGTTAAAAGAGTTGCTGATAAAGTAGGAATTCCTCTAGAAATTGGAAATATAAAAAAAGAAAGTAGTAAATTTAAATTAGAATATGAAATAATGGATTATGCTACAAAAATATTTCAAAACAATTTAAATAGCAAAGAAGGGATAAAAGCTAAAGAATATTTATTAAATAGAGGTATAACAGACAAAATAATTAAAGATTTTAGAATTGGTTTAGCACTTGATGATAATACCTATTTATATAATGTTTTAACTAAGAAAAATTATGATATTAATTTACTTGATGAACTTGGTTTAATAACAAAAGATGGTATAAAAGGGTATGATAAATTTCAAAATAGAATAATGTTTCCTTTAACTGATTTACAAGGAAATACAGTAGGATATACTGGTAGAATATATAATGGGGAAGATAGTGCTAAATATATTAATACGAAAGAAACAAAAATATATAAAAAAGGTAATACATTATTTAATTATTATAATGCTAAAAATTATATAAGAAGTGAAAAATGTGCTATTTTAGTTGAAGGTAATATGGATGCTATTAGAGTATATTCTAGTGGAATTTATAATGTTTTAGCTTTAATGGGGACAAGTATTACTAAAGAACAAGTTGATATATTAAAAAAATTAAGAGTACCTATAATATTAATGCTTGATAACGATAATGCTGGAGCACTTGCTACAATGAATGTAGGTAGTGAGTTAGAAAAAGAGAATGTTGTAGTTAAAGTAGTTAGATTAGAAGGTGCTAAAGATCCAGATGAATATATTATTAAATATGGTATTGATAAATTTAAAAATACAATAGCTAATAGTATTAATTATTTTGATTATAAACTTAAATATTTAAAAGAAAATAAAAATTTAAATAATACGGAAGAATTAGTTTTGTATATTAAATCAGTTATTAAACTCTTAGATAAAGAAGATAATTTAACAAAAGAAATTACTTTAAAGAAACTTAGTGAGGAATATAATATTGATTATGATACTTTAAAAAAAGAAGTTAATTTTAAAGAACAAGTTGAAGTAAAAGTAAAACCTGTTATGAAAAAAAATAAAAATAAATATCAGGAGTGTGTTAATTTTATATTATATTATATGATGAGTGATAGTAAATATATAAAAATATATAATAAAAGATTGGGATATTTAAAAAATAAAGAAGAGAGAGATTTAGTTACTGAAATAGAATATTATATTGATAAACATGGAAAAATAAATATGGCTGATTTTTTAAGTTATATTGAAAATTATGATAATTTAAAAGAGATGGTTAATAATATATGTGGTAGTGTTAATGTCGAAGATTTAGATGAAAATATTTTTATGGATTATATAAATGTTATTATTGATATATTAGATAAAGAAGAATTAATAAATATCAAAAATAAAATTCATAATGGTTTAGATATAAATGAACAAATGAAGAATATTAAACAACAAATTGAAATAAAGAAAAAAATAATTAAAAAGGAAGTGTAATAATGGTAAAGATGGTTGAAATTAAAACTTTTGAAGAAAGAAAAGAAGAATTAGTTAAGAAAGGTGAAGAACAAGGATATATTACATTTGAAGAATTAGCAGAAAGTTTAAAAGGATTAGAGCTTGAAGCTGATGATTTAGATGATTTATATAATTCTTTAATTGATGCAGGAATAACAGTTATAAATGAAGAAGATGCTGATGATGAAACTGGGGATTTTAGTAAAGAAAAAATAGATGAAGAACCAATTTTATTAGATGATGCTGAACTTACAAAAGATGTTAATATTAATGATCCAGTAAGAATGTATTTAAAAGAAATAGGTCGAATTAGTCTTTTATCTAGTGAAGATGAAATGAATATTTCTATGCGTATTGCTGATGGTGATGAGGATGCTAAAAGAATTCTTGCTGAAAGTAATTTAAGATTAGTTGTTAGTATAGCAAAAAGATATGTTGGTCGTGGTTTATTATTCTTAGATTTAATTCAAGAAGGTAACATTGGTTTAATGAAAGCAGTTGAAAAATTTGATTATGATAAGGGATATAAATTTTCAACATATGCAACATGGTGGATTAGACAAGCCATTACTAGAGCTTTAGCTGATCAAGCAAGAACAATAAGAGTACCAGTACACATGGTTGAAACGATTAATAAAATGGTTAGAGTTCAAAGACAAATGACTTTAGAACTTAATAGAGAACCTAGTGAAGAAGAAATTGCTAAAAAGATGGGAATTTC
Source organism: uncultured Bacilli bacterium (assembly GCA_947632715.1). Taxonomy (GTDB): domain Bacteria; phylum Bacillota_I; class Bacilli_A; order RF39; family UBA660; genus SIG200. The sequence goes on from CANRQF010000010.1 coordinate 13,833, forward strand.
CGTTGATAAAGTTAGAGAAGTTCTTAAAATTAGTCAAGAACCAGTATCTCTAGAAACACCAATTGGGGAAGAAGATGATTCACATTTAGGTGATTTCCTTAAAGATGAGGCAAGTTTATCTCCAGAAGAATATACAGAAAATGAAATATTAAAAGAAGAAATTAAAGAAGTTTTACAAACTCTTCAACCAAGAGAACAAGAGGTACTAGAATTGAGATTTGGACTTGTTGATGGTATTTGCCACACTTTGGAAGATGTTGGTAAAAGATTTAATGTTACTAGGGAGCGTATAAGACAAATTGAAGCCAAAGCCTTAAGAAAATTACGCCATCCATCTCGTGCTAAAAAATTAAAGGATTTCTTAGACAATCAATGATAAGTTTAAGAATTAAAACTATAGCTAGTTTTATTAGTAATGATGATGTTGTATTGGATATAGGATGTGATCATGGTTACTTAGATATTTATTTAAAAGAGAATAATTTATGTAAAGATGTTATAGCAAGTGATATTAACTCTAATGCTTTAAGTAGTGCAATTAATAATTTTAAAAAAAGAAAATTAGATATTAAATATTATTTAAGTGATGGATTTGATAAAATAGATATATATTTTAATACAGCAGTTATTGCAGGAATGGGTACTAATACCATTTTACATATTTTAAATAGTGATAAGAGTCCTAATAAACTTATTATTTCTAGTAATAACGAACTATCTAAATTGAGAATAAATCTTAATAAAATAGGTTATAAAATTGAAGAAGAAAAAGTAATTTTAGAAAATAAACATTATTATAGTATAATGTTATGTTCTAAAGGAAAACAAAAATTATCAAAAAAAGAAAAGTTATTTGGTTTAAGTAATAATAGTGAATATTATAATTATTTAATTAAGAAGAATAAAGATATTATAAAAAAAGTGCCATTACTAAAGAAAATAAAATTAAATTATTATAATTATATATTAAAAGGTCTTACTGAAAAAAAGTAGGACCTTTTGAATTTTTTAAATTATTATTTATATTATTATTTATTTTATTGATACTTTCTTTAATAACTTTTAAATTTTCATCTTTTTTAGTCATAACTCTATTAGTAGTAGTATTTCCAAATTCCTTTATAATACTAAGGGCATTACGAGCATTATTAATCATTGGCTTAGCTTCTTTATATATAGGAATTATTTGATTAATAACGCCAAGAGTTTTAGAAATGCCTCCAATCATTCTAGTAAATGATAATCCTGGGATAGCCCTTGGTCCAAACATAATTAGTCACCTAATATAATTTATGCTTTTATTTTCTTTTATGAACATTTTATTATTTACTTTAATAAATTGATTTGTTATAATTGTATTTAGAATAGTAAAGGTGTTAAAAATGAACGAAAATACAGGTAATAAAGAAAAAAAATATTGGTATATGTCAATCGTAAATTTTTTTAAAAATATACTTTTAACCTTTTTTAATATATTTTATTTTGCTTTTGTTGGTTTAAAAGCATGTACATTTGATATATTTGTTAAAATATATAATTCTTTTAGTTGGAAAACTGATAGTGCCTATAAAAATACTAAAGGCGCAATAAAAGATGATGATAAAATTAATAAAGGAAAGAAAGCCAAACAATACAAATATAGTGCTAAAACTATGGCAAAATTGGAAGCTGACTATCAAGAGTTAGTTAAGGATTTACAAGGTAGTGGTGCTGTTCGTAGTAAAGTAGTAAATGTTTATAAATATAAAGTACGTGATGAACATGGTAAAATTATTACTGGAACGATGAGTGGCTTTTCAAAACTAGATATTAATGCCTTTTTAGTTAATGAAGGTTATACTGTTTATAGTATTGAAACTAGTCCATTAATTAATTTTTTATACAAGGATTCATTTTTCTCTAAAGGAGCATCAAGATTAACTAATAAAGAATTGATCTTCTGGTTAGAGCAATTATATACATATTTAAAAGCCGGAATTACTCTAAGTGATGCAATTAAAATTCTTGAAAGACAAATGGTTAAAAAGAAGAGAAAAGCTAAAGCTTTACAAGCAATTTCTTATGAACTTATTTTAGGTTCATCATTTTCAACAGCCTTAGAGAAACAAGGAGATATGTTTCCTCCTTTCTTAATCAATATGATTAAAGCTGCTGAAGCAAGTGGTACTTTAGTAGAAACACTTGAAGATATGGCAAATTATTATACAGAAGTTTTTGAAACTAAAAGACAAATGATTAGTGCCATGACATATCCAGCAATTATTACAGTATTTGCTTTTGGTGTTATTATATTCATTTTAATATTTATAATACCAGAATTTATTGAAATTTATGAAAGTAATAGTGCATCTATAACGGGATTAACACTGGTGGTAATTAATATAAGTCATTTCCTTCAAGAACATTTTATTGTTTTGTTTGCTGCGATTGTTCTAATTTTAGTAGTATTAGTAGTAGCATATAAAAATGTAAAGACATTTAGAAGAAGTGCACAAATTTTATTAATGCACATTCCAATAGTTAAGGATATAATCATTTATAATGAACTTGCTATTTTAACGAAAACATTTGCATCTTTACTTAGAAATAACGTATTTATAACAGATAGTATCGATATCTTAAGTAAGATAACAAATAATGAAATTTATAAATCAATCTTATTTAAAACAATCAATAATATAGTTAAAGGTGAAAAAATATCTGAAGCCTTTAAAGACCATTGGGCAGTACCTGATGTTGCTTATTATATGATAGTAACTGGTGAATCTACAGGTGAACTAGATAGTATGATGTCTAAAGTTAGTACATATTATCAAGGATTACATAAAAACATAGTTAATAATTTAAAAGCGTTTATTGAACCTGTATTAATCAGTTTCTTAGCTGTAATAGTTGGTGGTATCATTATCGCTGTTGTAATGCCAATGTTCAACTTATATAGACAAATATTAAAATAGGATAATTATGATAATATTATTCTTTGTGTTAGGACTCATTTTAGGATCTTTTTATCTAGTTATTGGGACAAGACTTCCTAAAGGCGAAAATGTAATAAATGATCGAAGTCATTGTGATTATTGTAAGAAAGTTTTAAATTGGTATGAATTAATACCAGTTCTTTCTTATGTTATACAAAAAGGTCGTTGTCGTAATTGTGGTAAAAAAATTAGTATAGACCATTTAATTGTTGAATTATTAACAGGTGTTCTTTTTCTAATTGGTTATTTATATTTTGGTTATACTTTAAAATTAGCTATTTATTTAATAACTATATCTGTTGCTATAATTGTTTTTATAAGTGATTTTAAATATATGATTATTTTAGATAGTCCTATTATAATAGGTAGTATTTTAATATTAATTGTTAGATATTTAGAAAAAGGAGTTTATGGTTTATTATATGCCCTTGGATGTGGTGTTGGCTTATTTTTATTTATGATTTTAATTAAATTTATTGGGGATAAAATATATAAAAGAGAATCACTTGGTGGTGGCGATATTAAACTTTGTTTTTTAATTGGTCTTACATTAGGATATCCTGAAATTGGTTTCCGTTTAAGTTTAATATCTTTAATATTTTCTGCATTTTTAGCATTACCATATGCTATTAGTATAATTTATCTAAATAAAAAAAATGAACTTCCTTATGGTCCATTTTTAATTGCTTCTATGATCATTGTTTTTATATTTTTGGAAAAATTTACTCGATTATTAATATTCTTTGATATTTTTTAAATTAAATAGGCAATAACAGTAGCAGCAACACTAGCTAACATTAAAAATAACATTATCCAAGTTACAATTTTTCTTGTTTTTTTGTTCATAATTCCTCCCATTACATATAAAATATATCATATTATTGGTATTAATGGAAGAGTTTTTGCATAATATTCACTGGTGATATTATGCAAGGGAATAAAAAAAATAAATTATTTTTACTAATTATTGTAGCAATTGTTTTACTAGGTATTGGTTTTGGTCTATTATATTATTTTATTATAGATAATAATGTTAAAACAGATATTATTAATACTTTAAATAATTTAGAAATAATAAGATTTAATAATATTTTCAAAAATCTTATTATTATGTCTTTATTATTAATTACTTCTTTTTTTATAATAGGTATTCCTTTAAGTTTCTTTTATATTTTTTATGAAAGTTTTACTTTTGGGTTTATTTTTTTAGCCTTTATCAACTCTTTTAAAATTAAAGGTATTATTTATATGCTTTTTTATTTAATATTTAATAAATTAATTCCTTTATTATTCATAATAATCTTTATTAAAAAAATAATCAATATAAGTAGGTTATCAATTGGTTTATTCATTTATAAAAAAGAAATTACTATAAAAGAAAAAATAATTCATAATTTTATTAATTCTCTCTATATTATTATTTTTGTTTTAATATATAATATTATCTTATTTTTAATATCTCCACTTTTCTATGCTTTACTAAAATAAACTAATAGTTTATAATAACAAAGAAGGAAAAAGAAAAATGAATTTAAAAAGAGAAACATATCTATATGATGAACCAATTGATAAAGTTATTGCAAACATTGAAAAAAAAGATAACAATGTCATCTTTCTTTGGGGCAATACTGGCTGTGGTAAAACAACGGTTGTAAATAAATTAATTACAAATAATAATTATATTGATATTTCTCTTAACTATGATGAACAAAGAAATTATTATAATAATAGAGTATATAATTTATATTATTTAACTTTAATTGCAGATAAAATATATAAAAATCTTGCTTTAAATAATTCCCAAATTGATATAAATTATGGCCATAAAATTCATGATATTTTAACGAAATTAGATATAGCTTTTTTAGCATATCATGAATTTGCTTACTTTGATAGTGATCAGGATTTAGATAATTATTTTCTTAATAATCCTGAAAAAGTAATTGAATTATTATATAAAAATATGATAGAGAGTAATGATATAAAATTAGTATTAGATCACTTTGATGAAGTAAAAGATAATAGTAAATTTCAACAAATAATATTTGCTACTTTAAAAAAGTATTTTAATTCCATCTATGTTACAAATGATATAAGTAATATTAGTAATGACGTTCTATTTAATTCTTCTTTAGTAGAAGTTAATTATGCTAAAAACATAGATTGTATTTTTGAAATACTTGATAGATATACATTATATAATCAATTATTACCAACTTTAGATTTTTCTCATCGTATTAGATTAATTTTAGATGAAGAAGATATTTATAAAATGATTAAAGTAAGTAATGGTAATATTAAAATAATGAAAAATATTATTTATAATTTTTATACTATGCTTAAAATAAATGCTGGTAATTATAAAGATATTTTTAATAGATGTTTAAATAATGATATAGATAATTATAAAAAGATAAAAAGAACTTTATCTTTAAAATAAATTATGATATAGTAAGAACTATGAGAGTAGAAATATTAAAATTTGATAATTTAGGTAGAGGAATTGGTTATATTAATAATAAAATAATTTTTGTACCTAAGAGTGTAGCTGGTGATATTTTAGATATTACTATTGAAAAAGAACATGCTAATTATTTAGAAGGCAAAATAAAAGAAATAATTGTACCATCTAAGAAGAGAATTGAAGTAAAATGCCCTTATTATGCCTTCTGTGGTGGTTGTGATTTACTTCATGTTTCTTTAAGTGAAAGTTTAGAATATAAATTAGATAAAATAAATGAATGTTTAAATAAAAATAAAATTGATTATAAAGTAAGTGAAATAGTTAAATGTCCAAAACAATATAATTATAGAAATAAAGTTTCTTTAAAAATAATTGATAAAAAGATAGGTTATTATGAAAGTAATAGTCACAAGTTAATAGAAATTAATAATTGTTTATTACTTGATGATGCAATAAATGAATTAATAAATGACTTAAATGAACTTGAAATTAATAATGGTAAAATAACGATTAGAATTAATTATAAAAAAGAATTTTTAATTGTTATTGAATCTGATGATAAATTACAAAATATTAATAATTTAATTAATAATTTAATTAATAAATATAGTATTGTAGGTATTGTTTTAAATAATAAAGTTATTTTTGGTGATGATTATTTTATCGATAAAATTAATAATTATTTATTTAAAATAAGTTATAATTCTTTTTTTCAAGTAAATCCTTATATATGTTCTCATCTTTTTGATTTAATTAGTGAGTATACTATAGATAGTAAAAAGATACTTGATTTTTATTGTGGAGTAGGAACACTAAGTTTAGTTGCTTCAAAAGATAGTAATAAAGTTTTAGGAGTAGAAATTGTAGAAAATGCTATTCTAGATGCTAAAATTAATGCTTCCCTAAATAATATTAATAATGTAGAATTTATTTGTAATGATACTAAAAAAGTAATTGATAAAATAACTAATGAATATGATACAATTATTTTAGATCCTCCAAGAAGTGGTATTGATAAAAATGTAATAGATAAAATAATTAGTGAAAACATTAAAAAAATAATTTATGTTTCTTGTAATGAAAGCACATTAATAAGAGATTTAAAAATATTATTAGATAAATATAAAATTGTCAATTTTAAATTATTAGATATGTTTGTTAATACGGAACATGTTGAAAGTTTATGTGTTTTAAATTTAAATAAAGATTAATAATTTATTCTGAAAAAGTGTTCCCATTTTAACGAAAAAATGTTAAAATTTTAGTTAGAAAGGGAACGATATAAATATATGAATTATAAAAAAATTTTGAAAATTGTTGAAAAAAATAATGGCTATATTACAACTAATGAAGTTGTAAGTAATGGAATTGAAAGAAGATTTTTAACAAATATGGTAAGAAAAGGGGATTTAGTAAGAATTTCAAAAGGCTATTATGGACTTCCTAATTATATAGAAGATGAATATTATAAAATAGCCTCTAAAAGTAAAAATGTAATATTTTCAATGGCAACAGCTTTATATTTACATAATTTATCTGATCGTAATCCGTTAATATATAATGTAACTTTGCCATTTGGTTATAATGGTTCTTTACAAAAGGAAAAAAATGTAATTATTAACTACGTAAATAGAAATATTTTAGATTTAGGAGCAATAGAAATGATATCTCCTTTTGGTATGAAAATTAAAGTATATGATATTGAAAGAACTATTTGCGATATTATCAAAAATAAAAATAAAATTGATGGAGAAATATTTTCAAAAGCGCTAAAAGAGTATGCTAGAAGTAATAATAAAAATTTAAGTAAGCTTACAAAGTATGCCAAAATTATGAAAATTGAAAAGAAAGTAAGTGACTATATGGAGGTATTGTTATAATGGACAAGGACAAATTAAAAAGTATTATTTCCAAAAAAAGCAAAAGGAAATAGTAATGTATCAGCTCAACTATATCAAATGTATTTTTTTGAGCATATTTTAGAAAGAATTTCAAAAAGCAAATATAAGCATAATATTATTTTAAAAGGTGGATTATTACTTTCTTCTATTATTGGTGATGATGAAAGAACAACAAAGGATATGGATGCAACATTAAAGAGTTTGCCACTTGAGAAAGATAATGTAATAGAAATAATAACAGAAATATTAAATGTAAAAGTTGATGACAGAATAAAATTTGAAATTGAAAGTGTTAAAGATATAAGACAGGAAAGTGAATATGGAGGATTTAAAATAAATATTTTAGCAACTATGGATAATTTGAAAGTTTATCTTGCCATAGAACTTACGACAGGAGATAGAATAACACCAAGAGAAATTCACTTTATGTATAATTCACATTTTGAAGATAAAAAAATTCCAATACTCGCATACACATTGGAAACCATTATTGCTGAAAAGTATCAAACCATTATAGACAGAGATATTTATAATACTAGGATGAAAGATTTTTATGATATTTATGTTTTGATAAATGATAATAAAGAAAAAATAAACTTTAAAAATCTTGTTTTAGCAATTAGAAATACTTTCAAATATAGAGAAACTAAATTAAATATAGAAAGTATTAAAGTACAATTAAGTAATATGAAATCAAGTGAGCAACTTATTAAATTGTGGAAAAGTTATCAGGTTACTGCTCCATATTCTAGTAATATATCTTTTGAAAGTTTATTTGATTCATTAGAATACATAACCAATGTTTTAATCGAAGAAAAAGTTACTATATAAAAAGTGATATTATAACGACTTTCCAAAATTATTGAAATGATAGAAATCAGAAGAAATAATGCTTATTGAAAAGTAAATGAAGAATTTAAGAAAAATTTAATAGTTTTATTTTGGGATGTAGGTCATTTTGTTAGTGAACAAATAGAGGAAGTATGGTTTAACTCTAAGAAACTTATAAAGATGATGAAATTGTGTCACGATTAAAAATAATTATGTTAATTCATAGTTATTTTTTTCTATTTAATTGTTTTACATCAATATTCTTAATATTTAAAAATTCAGTAAAATTATTTAATTCTTCTAAAGAATATCTTTTAATTTCTTCAAAAGTAATAGTAGCTAATATATTAGGAATAAAACTTAGAGCTAATTCATGTTTATTATTTTGCTCTTTATTTAAACTTGTTTCTCTAGTATCAATTACATTATATAAATAATCTATAAATTCATATTGTCCATTTAATATGGCATTAATAATACTTACTAATAGATCAAAACTATAATAATCATAACTTATAGTATATATTTTTATAATTTCATTATTTTCTTTAACCTCTTTAACTTGTTCATGGTAATTTTTAATTGTTTTTGAATATTTATTCTTAGTTAAATAAAAAGAGTTTTCTGATTCATATTTAATATGGGAAATAATACTACATTGATCTATTATAATATTTTTAATTTCTTCAAGCTTATCTTTATCAATCATAACATTATATTTAATAATAAAGTTATCTTCTAGTTTATAATACATTTTTACTACTCCTTTAAAATAATTGTATATAGAAAAAAGATAAAAAGTCAATGTTAATAATGTCAAATTATATAAATTTTTTAAAGTAAGAACAAATGAGTTTGAATTTTGAGTAATTAATGTTATAATTTATAATAGAGAGTGTTAGATGAATATAGAAGAATATTTTGAACAATTTAATGGTGTAGATATTATATTTGATCCAATTCCTACTTATGAAGGTAATTGGCGTTTTGGTATGGATATTTTAAAAGATAATGCTTTAATAGATTCATCTAATCAAAATATGCTTGAAGAATTTATCAATAAAACATATTTTGATATTTTAAAACAATTATTTAAAAGTGCTTCCAAAACAATAAAAGATTTCAGTATTGGTTTTGTTGCTACGAATCGTATAGATCGTTCTAATGGTAGATGTTTAAAGTATTCAAAAAGTTGTTTTTTTAAAAGTTTATTAAGTTTTTTTACCCAAAATTTAGATAAGTTAAATCGATCTGAAGATGAACATATCCAATATTTAATTAATCTATATAATAATATTCAAAAAGATAATGATTCTTTAATTTTTGCATATAGTAATGAAGTGAAATTAAAGTTAGCTAAAATTAAAGATTTAAAAGAAAGAGAATTAAATTCAGATTATTATGATGCAGCTTTTGCTGATTATGAAAATTATACTCTAGCTAATAATTTAGAAATGAGTTTTAGAGAATATTTAGATAATATGGAAAGAGTATATCAAGATTTATTTGTAGGAATAATGTCTTTAAGTGATTTCTTTGAAAGGGAATTAGACTATAAAGAGTTATCTAAATGCTTTGATTTAGATGTATTTTATTTATTATTTGCAGATATAATCTATGATTATAATGAGTTATGGTTAAATAAACACGAAACTTTAGCTAGTAATTTTCCTTATTTGGTTTTTTATAAAAACTTTTTAGAAAATATAAGAAAAGAAAATGAAAATTATAATCCAAAAATTAATAAAAAGGGAAATGAATATACAAGTATAGAATTATTAAAAAATATAGAAGATTTATTTCAAAAACATGAAGATGAAATCAAAGAAGTAGTTATTCCAAGTAAAAATGAAGAAGCATATAAAAATGTTGATTTTGTTGATCAATTAAAAAAATTATATAATAATAGTAACTTTAAAGAGAATTGGACAATTTTACCTACAGATTCTAAAATAGAAAAATGTGAAGTAAATGAAGAAGCAAAAGAGAATGTTGAAAATTTATATGCAGATACTGAATTAATTAAAGAATTTAATATGCAAATAGATATTTTATTATCAACTGGATATGTTGGATCAATTATAAAAGGTAAAAATGGTTATAATGGTTATTATGCGTTTATTTATGAAAATGGGAATGTTATTATTGAAAAATTAGATAAAAATGATATTTCTAAATATGAAAAAGATTACACTTATATTATTGACATCGAAACATTTATTAGTCTTATTTCCCAACAAGAATTATTCTTAAATGATTTTATCAAAACCAATAATAATTGTAAGAGAATATTCCATGATGGAATTAATGAATGGCAAAAACAAATATATGAAGCCATATATCCAGAATTAGCATACGACCCAAGATTAGCAGTAAGTTATGTCGATAAAATACAAAGAAAGGCATTAGAAGAAGATGAACGAAATATACAATAAATTATTAGAAATAATTGGTGAAGATCCTCAAGAATTTCAAACTGTTGTTAATGCTGATAATCCGGCAGGTATAGGAATAACTTGTGAAGAACTTTGGGATTTTTTAGAATTTTCTATTAATGAAGATTATTTAAATAAAGAAATAAATAGTAGTATTTTAATTACTAATGGTAATGTTTATACTACTTTAAAAATAATTCATGATTTAGCTTTTAAAACAGGAAATTTTATAATATATATAAATGAAAATAATGTAAGTACAAATTATTATTTTATGAAAATGGCAAATAAAATATATGAAAAATTAGGTTTAAATGTTCAAATAAGAGCAGACTTAAGTCGTAATTATAATAAATATTTAGATCAATCTGTAACTTTAATTGGAAGTGAATCTTTTATGAGAGAAGCAAAAAAAGATTTTAGTAACGCTAATGTAATAATAATATAAGGAGATGATTATATGGCTCAATTAGAACCATTACATATAAAAGTTGATAAAGAAAAAATTGCTCCCATTGTTTTAATGCCTGGTGATCCTTTAAGAGCAAAATATATTGCTGAAAGATTTTTGACTAATCCTATTTTAGTTAATAATATTAGAAATATGTTAGGATATACTGGTACTTATAAAGGTATCCCTATAACTGTTATTGGTAGTGGTATGGGAATGCCTAGTATGGGTATTTATTCATATGAATTATTTACATTTTATAATGTTCAAAAAATTATTAGAATTGGTACATGTGGTGCCAATAAAGAGGGAATTAATATTTCTGATTTAATAATAGCAGATAGAGCTTATAGTGAATCAAAATTTGCTTATACATTTAGTGATTATCCCAATAATATTACGTATCCATCTAAAGAATTAAATGAAATAATAATTAATACTGCTAAAGAAATGGGGTATAAGTATTATGTTGGAACTATACTTACAATGGATATCTTTGGACCATATGTTGATGAAGAAAGAATATTAAATAGAATACCAAGAAATATAGAAATAATTGGTGAAGAAATGGAAGCTTTTGGTTTATTTCACATTGCTGATTATTGTAATAAAGAAGCTGCTTGTATTTTAACCGTAACAGATTCAAAATATTCCGAGATTATTCTTTCTGATGAAGAAAGAGAAAAAAACTTAAATAACATGATATTATTAGCACTTAATTCTATAACTAGAAAAGAAAATTAACAGATATTGGTCTTGCAAAAGTATCTTCTTAATAATATAATGTATTCATGAGTATAAAAAATTTGTCGTTTTTTTTATACTTTTTGCATTATATTTAAAAGAAAGGAGTTAAATGTGCAAATGAATGAGAAAAAACGAAATAGTGTAGGCATTGTAATTATAGCATTAGTCCTAGTCGCAATATTAACTGGATGTTCTAAAGAATATACAGTTGTATTTAATACGGATGGTGGAAGTAATGTAGCCAGTTTAAAAGTAGAAAAAGATGGTAAAGTTACTAAACCAAGTAATCCTACTAAAGAAAATTATACTTTTGATGGTTGGTATTATAATGGTGAATTATATGATTTTAATACTAAAGTAACTAAAGATATAATTTTAGAAGCTAGATGGACTTTAGAAGGTAAAGTAACTGGTGTTAGTTTAAATATAAATGAATTAACATTAAAACCTAATGGAACATATAATCTTATTGTTACTGTTTCTCCAGAAGATGCTAATAATAAGAATGTTAAATGGACTAGTAGTGATAGTAATATTGTTTCAGTATCAAATGATGGTAAAATTAAGGCTTTAAAGAAAGGTAGTGCTACTATAACTGTTACTACTGAAGATGGTGGTTATAGTGATAAATGCATTGTTACAGTTACTGATAATATTGTAAATGTTAATGAAGTTACAATTAATGGTCAAAGTACAGTTAAAGTTGGTAAAACAATTAAATTAAGTGCAGTTGTTAAACCAACTGATGCATCAGATAAATCAGTTACATGGAAGAGTAGTAATACTGCAATTGCTACCGTAGATAAAAATGGTACTGTTAAAGGAATTAAAGGTGGAAAAGTTACAATAACTGTTACAACAAATGATGGTAATAAAACTGCTACTAAAGAAATTACAGTAGAAGAAGATAAACAAACACCAAGTAGTTCAACAACTCCAAGTGAAACGACAAAACCAAGTGGCTCAACAACTCCAAGTGAACAAACAAAACCAAGTGAATCAGAAACACCTAAAGATGTTAAAGTTACTGAAATTGAAATTAAAGCAAGCAAAAACAGTGTAAATGTTAATGAAAATCTAACATTAACAGCAGTTATAAACCCAGCTGATGCTAAAAATCAAGAAGTTACATGGGAGAGTAGTGATAGAACAAAAGCTACTGTATCAGAAAAAGGTGTTGTAACTGGTGTTAGTTCTGGTAAAGTTACGATTACTGTAATAAGTAAAGAAAATTCTAGTATTAAAAATTCAATAGTAATTGAAGTAAAAGATGTTTATAAAGTTGTTTATACAAGAATTCGTAATAACAATAATGTTATAACAGGATATAAAGTAAATGTTTATAGAAACAACATTGCATGGACAGGTTTTGTTGCAATAGAAGATGGCAATGGAAAATTCAGAAAATTTGCAGATGGCACTGCACCAGTTGAGCAAGTTAATGAAAATAAACATAAGACAAAAATAAGAGTAGATACAGAAACTTTAATTGAAGATGTTGATGTATCTTATATAGATTAGGAGATATAAAATGAAAAAAATAGGAAAATTCATATTTTTAGGATTTATAGTTTTTTTACTAAATATGACTAATTCATTTGCTCGAGAATTAACTTTAGATGAATTAGGAGATTTAATTATTAGTCATAATCCTTCAGCTGATGCATTTTATGTTATCGGTAAATATGCTTTTACAATGAAGTATGTTGGCGAATATAATTTAAATACAGAAGATTTTATGTTAGCGGCTCGTTCAATAGATGTTTTAGAAAGCGATGGTAAAACTAAAGGAACACCTGCTTATACTAAAATGAGTGCTTATCAAATTTCATCTAATACTGATGATTATGGTAACGTTGTAAATTGGTATGTTGGAGATAATTTGATTGGTACAAATAAAATAACTGATGATACAATCTTTGAAATTGATTACATCGATTATGAAAAAGTAAAAGATGCATATACAATTGATTTTAATACAATGGGTGGTAATACAATTACTTCTATGACTATAGAAGAAGGAGAATCTATTAAAGAATTACCAACACCAATAAAAGAAGGACATAAATTCTTATATTGGTATCTAGAAGATGAAGGTGTACCCTTTCGCAATGAGGATTATACCATTAATGAAAACATCACTTTATATGCCAAATGGGAAGCTAAATCTTTTACAATTACATTTGATGATGAAAATGTAGATGAAGAGAATAAAAATGTAACATATACATATGCAACTTCAATGGATGATTTAACACCAACTGGTAAAGCAGAATTTAAACCAAAAAATAAAGCAGGTTATGCATTTAAGTATTGGTATGAAGAAGGTAATGATAAAGAATTTGATTTTACAAAACCTTTAGATAAAAATGTTACTTTAAAAGCTAAATGGGAATTAATTGATGTAACTGTAAAATTTAAAAATGAAGATAAAACAGATAATACGTCAAAAGTAGTTAAATATAATCAAAAAGTTGAAGGTATAGAAAATCCAAGCAAAAAAAATTATACATTTGTAGGTTGGTTTAAATGTTTAGATGATACATGTGATACAACTGATAACAATGAATTTGTTTTAGCAAATACACCAATAACTGAAGATATAACATTAATTGCTAAATTTAAGCCAAATACTTATACACTTAAATTTGATGATCAAAACGTTCAAGAAAATAAAAGATTATTAAGTTTTACTGCACCTAATTTAGTACCAAAAACATCAAAACCCGATATTGAAAATGAATATAAATTACAAGATAAAGATGGTTATACATTTAAGTATTGGTATGATTCAGAAGTAGGTGAAAATCAACCATTTGATTTTAATGCTGAACTTACAAAAAATACAATTTTATATGCTAAATGGGAAGGTAAAAAATTAGTTGTTACTTTCATAAATGATAATGAACAAAAAGAAGAACAAGTTGAATATGATCATCATGTTAATAAACCAACTGATCCATCTAAAGTAGGTTATGTATTTGATGGTTGGTATAAATGTACAAATGATAATTGTACAACAACTGAAAGCACAAAATTTGACTTTAATAGTTATATAACAAAAGATACTAAATTAAAAGCTAAATGGAATGCGTTATCCTATACAATTACATTTGATGATACAAATGTTGATGAAGAAAATAAAATAGTAACATATACATATAAAGATTCAATGGAGGACTTAAAACCAATAAATAAAGAAAGCTTTACACCAACAAATAGAGAAGGTTATATATTTGAATATTGGTATGAAGATGGTAATCCAAACACAAGATTTGATTTTACTAAAGTATTAACAAAAAATGTTACATTGAAAGCTAAATGGAAAGCAGTATCTTATACCATAACATTTGATGATGATAATGTAGATAGTTCTGATAGAACAAAAACATATACTTATGAAAATTCAATGGATAATTTAAAACCAACTGATAAGGCAGGATTTAAACCAAAAGATAAAACAGGTTATACATTTGAATACTGGTATGAAGATGGAGATGAAAATACACAATTTGATTTTAATGAAGCATTAACAAAAGATGTTAAATTAAAAGCTAAATGGAAGATAAATACATATACAGTTACATTTGAAGAAAGCGAAATTTCAAGTCAAACTATAGAATATAATAATAAAGCAACTAAACCACAACCAGATCCAGTAAAAGAAGGATATGATTTTGTAGGTTGGTATAAATGTACAAACGATGATTGTTCAGAAACTGAAGAAGAAGAATTTGATTTTGAGAGTACACCAATTGTGGGAGATATTAAGATAAAAGCTGTGTGGGAAACAAAAAGAATTACAGTTACATTCAAAAATTATGATAATAGTATTCATACAACAAAGAGAGTAGATTATAATACTGATTTAACAATAGATGATATTAATAATCCAGAAAGAACAAGTGATGTAGAATATAATGGATATAGATTCTTAGGCTGGTATAAATGTGATGATGAAACTTGTGAAGAAAAAGATTCTCAAGTATTTAATGTTGATACCAATGGAAAAGGCTTAAAAGAAGATTTAACTTTAATAGCAAAATATGAATTAATAGTTTATACAAATAGAATAGCTAGTGATTTTGTTGAAAATATGAATTTTGAAGATTTCTCAACAATCTTAGGTGGAGATACAAAAATTTATTTTAACATCTTAAAGAAAGATACTCTTTTAAGTAAAAATTTTGATGAATTTGTCGAAAGTATTGAAAGTATTATCAATGTTGAAAATGTAAAAAATATTACGATTGATTATAATGGTAAAAATAAAAATTTAAATTTTGAATCCAATGTTAGTGATGAATTTAAAGAAATATTTAATTCGTTAACTGGTAAAGATTTTGATAATGCAACAACATTAGATTTAGATGATAAATCATTTACTCTTAAAATTAATTTAAAAGATGATATTAAAAATTCAGCTGATCAAAATACTGATACATATGAAGTTGTTTTTGATTCAAATAATTTCCAAATAGTAAGAGATGAACAAGGATTTAAAGATGCATTAGATGATAAAAAAGAAGTAATACTTGCACAAGATATTACTATTACTAATGTAATTAATATTGCAAATGATGTTGCTATTGATGGAAGAAATTATAAATTAATTTCAAATGTTAATAGTAAATATTTATTCAATATTACAAGTGGTTCTGTAGTATTAAAAGATATTGAATTAAAAATAGATACATTAAAGCCATCAGAATATAGTAAAGAAACTCATAAAGCAACTAAAGAAAAAAATACAATAGCTGTTTATGTTGGTAATGGTGCAAAATTAACTGTAACAAATGTTAAAGTTACAAGTGATGTAACTATTAATGATTTAAAAATGGATGGAGAAGAGTTAAGCGCTCATAAAGTTTCAGTTAATCAAAATGCTGCTGTTGAACTACATGGAGAATTATATGGTAATGGTTTAACATATCAAAATGAATATTATGGTAGCCCAACAGTAATGATGGGTAGTGATTGCAATATGAAAATAGATGGCTTACATAAAGTTATGGCTGTATATGATATAAAACGTGATAAAGGTGCTGATGGTCAAAATAGAAATGAAGAATTTATTCATTTATATAAAAATTCCGATCATACAGAATTAAAATATGTATTGTATTCTTTTGATAGAAGATTTTTACCAATAGCTTATCTACATGGTGAAAAATTTATAATTCCAGAAGCATTTAATGAAGGTGGAGATTATTATAACTATATTGATGCTGGTGAAACGTACGAATTTAATGGTAAATGGAGTTATTATGATTCAGGTAGAAAAGATATTACTAGTGAACAACTTAAAGAAATGGTAGTCACAGATACAAATATAAGTTTATTAAATGCACAATATAGTAAAAAAGAAAGTTAGAAGATGTCATGAACATCTTCTTTTTTGTGCAAAAAAAATTCATACTTTTATGTATGAATTAATTATCTATTATATACTTCAATTAAAGTTGCAAATAAATTATGTAAATTTTCTAATACTTCTTTATCTTTTGCTTCACATCTAAGAGTAATATTTGGACCGGTATTACTTGCTCTAACATAAGCCCAACCATCTTTAAATATTACTTTAAGTCCATCAATTTCTAAATAATTATAATTTTTATTTTCACAATAAGCTTTTATTTTTTCAATTACTTGTAATTTTCTTTCATCAGGTGATGCATATTTTTCTTCAGGTGTATTGTAATATGTATCAGTTGTAGCAATTAGTTCACTTAATGTTTTAGTGGTTTTACTCATTATTTCTATTATTCTAAGAGCAGAGTACATAGCACTTTCCGTACTAAATAAACGATCATTAAATGATATGTGACCAACATATTGGAAACCAAATGGCATATTTTCTTTTAAAACTTTTTCTTGGGTATAACTAGAACCTGTTCTACATATTACTGGTTTACCGCCAAGTCTTAAAACTTCATCTTTAAAAATGTCTGAACTTTTAGCATCATATAAGAATGTTTTATTATCAACTTTATCAATAATATTTCTTAAAATAATAATAGCATAATTTTCAATTGGTACAATATTTCCTTTTTCATCAACAATACCAATTCGATCACCATCACCATCAAAACCAATACCAATATCAGCCTTTATTTCTTTAACTTTATTTTTTAATTGTTCTTGATTTTTTTCAATACTTGGATCAGGATGATGGCTTGGAAATGTTCCATCACTTTTTTCATTAATAATTGTTAAGTCAATATTGAATTTTTCAAATACATCACGAGCTATACAACTAGTAGTACCATTAGCTAAATCTAAAACAACTTTTATTCTTTTTTTACCAAATTTTAAATGTTTAACAATATATTCTATATAACTATCTTTAATATCTTTTTTTTCTAATTTGCCAACGCCTTTATAAAACATACCTTTTCTAATATATTCTTTAAATTCTTGAATCATATCACCTCGGGCATTAGCATATTTATCAAAAGAAAATTTAAAACCATTATCATCTTTAGGATTGTGACTAGCAGTTATCATAACACCATATAAATTATTAATATATCTTGCATAATAGTGCATTGGGGTAGTAGTAAGTCCATAATCAATAACATTAATACCAGTTTCTAATAAACCTTTAATTAAATTTTCATGTAACATATCACTAGATATTCTATTATCATGTGAAACTACACAAGCTTTTTGGTTTAAATATTCTTGTAAATAAGAACCATAACCTAAACCAATTTTATAAGCAGTATCGGTATCTATTTCACTTGGCACTTTACCTCTAATATCGTATTCTCTAAATATTTCATCTAACATCTTTATCAATCCCTTATTTTTACTATTTACATTTTATCAAAAATAATATAAATTGACAAGTAATTAGGTTGTAAAACAACTATTATAATCTAAATAATCATTTTTGATAATCTAAATAATCATTTTTGATAATTGTTAAGATTTTTTAAAAATGTCAGTTTTTGCATTTGCTACGCAAATGAGATGATAAGAAACAAAGACAAGCTTTGT
>CANRQF010000011.1 GCA_947632715.1 uncultured Bacilli bacterium
TTTTCGGTGCGTTCTCTTTTTTTAAACTTCTTTAAACCTATTATTTTTCGTACTTTTTTTAACAAAGGAATTTATTCCAAAAGAAAAAAGACAAACTAATCATGTTTGTCTTGTAACATATTAAGTAAATCAATTTTGAACATATCTTTAGATGCATTAGCCTTAGAAATCATTATACCTTTATAAGCTGTTAACTCTGACATATGTCCTTCAAGTAAAATCTTTGATGGTGTAATTTCTTCAAGCATAACAACTTGTTCTTTAGTATGAACTGTATAAATTAATTTAACTTCACCATGAATTTGAGTAAACATTTTATCACTTGGTAACTTTAATTCATATTTTTCAGTACCATTCTTTTTATTTACTTCTATTTTTTCTCCTAAAAACTTACCATTTCTAAGTGCTGGATAAAAATCAAAATTTAATTTCTTGAAAGCTAACATATTATATTTTTTTAATGCTCTTTCTAATTTTTTAAATTCATTTTCGTTTACGTAATCTAAAACGTATCCTTTCATAATTATTCCATACCCCCTAATTACGCTATAAGTATAGCATATATTAGAGAAAATGTCAACTATTTGTATATTTTTTTATTTTCTAACAAAAAGTGTATATTAATTAAACTTAATTTGATATAATTATTTGTCAATTTTTACAAATCTAAATAGACAATTGTTTCACCCAAATTCCAATTATTTAATTTATAAGATAAAACCTTATTATTATTTTTTAAAATATTATGTACTTCTTTTGTTAAAATGTTAGTACTTTTACCATGAACTATAACTATTTCCTTATTACCTAATTTATAATTTTCATTAATAAAAGAGGTTACAATTGTATAAATAACCGCAACTTCTTCTCCATGTAAATCAATTCTAGGTGTTTTTGAAGTTATCATTGAGGAACACCAGGATTAACTGGAGGCACTGGATTAGTTGGAGGCACAGGTGGTACATTTTCTTGTGGGATACTAGGATTACTAGGAGGTGGTGTTGGTACGCCAGTATCCATATTTGTTGCCTCTAATTGTTCAACATTTGAATTTGGTGTATTAACATCTAATGTTTCAATATTAGCATTAACATTATTTGGATTATTTTGAGCTCCAAATTTACCATCATAATAATTAGATACTTCACTTAAAGAAGGAACAGCACTATGAACTGATAGTTTAGCTACACTCATTGATGATGCAATTGTAGCATAACAAATTGCCATTTCTAAGCCAAAATTATTGGCCATACAATAGATTAAAACCCCTGCAAAAATATCTCCTGCTCCATTTGTATCAACAACCTCCATTTTAATTGGTGGCATTATCTTAACATTACCATTTATTGAATATACTGATCCTTTTTCTCCTAAAGTAATAACTATTTCCGCATTATTAAATTTTTGTTTCAATTTATTAAAAGCATTTACGATGGTACCACTATCATTAAAATTTATTTTTATATTTGATACTGCTTCTGCAGTATTTTGATTAAAAATTAAAAATTTAGCAATTTGACATAAACCTAGTGTTTCTTGGGTTATATTTCTAACAACAAAATAACTTTGAGCTTTAGTATATCTATCTAAGGCAGACATAGTTGCATTAAAATCGTTGCCATCAGTTACAATGATGTCAGGTTCAACGGCAAAAGTATATTTCTTTAAAAAGGCATTGCTTAGAACATGAAATGCTGTATTTTGTTTAGTAATACTATTAACAATTACTAATGAATGTCCGGTTGATTTATCATAACTAGTTTCAATATAATCTATTTTTACTCCTACTTCTTCTAATTCCTTTTTTATTTTTGTAGCATAATCATCAGCACCTAGCATACTAGCAATGTAAGTTTCTATTCCCCACTTACCTAAAACGTAAGCAATATTACAAGCAGTTCCCCCACCAGATTCAATTCGATTATCTAATCTAATAGTATCTCCTTCTTTAAATTCATTTTTGATTTGACAAGTGGTTTCTAAAACAGAACTTCCAATTACTATTGCTTTCATATTATCTACCATACTTTCTATTTTTTATTATACTATAAATGAATTTAATTTAAAAGAGGGTCTTAAATATATTTCCAATAAGATTAACACTTTCTTTAACAAATTCTTGAACTTGAAAAGTCATTTTCTCCCCAAAATCAGATAATTTATTACTATAATCAACTTCTTCTTTTTGTAAAAAGGCATCTAAATCAATTTCCTCACCATTTTGAATTAATTCTTCAAATTCATTAATTTTTTCATTAGTTAGTGAAACTTTATTCCTAATCCTTCCTTCATAATAACCACTTATACTGCTTATAAACATAATAATATAAATCACAAATAAAACTAAAATAATCTTAATAATAGGATGAATTTTATTTTTTTTATTCATTTTGATCTTCCTTTATATATTCTGCTAAAATTTTAGCAAATAATTGTAAAGTATTATCTACTTCATTAATTGTATTGTATTGTCCTCCCACTTCAACTAACATAACATTTTTATGAAAATCTTGATTATAAACTCCGTTTACACCAGCACCACTTTTCTTATAAATACTTCTAAATAAACTACTATCATACTTTACTATTTTATCTTTCATTTTAGTAGCAAATTCTAAATTAACTTTATAGTTTGGATTCTCAAGACCAATTATAAATAATAATTTAGCATAATCTACATCATTTATTTTAGTGGTAGTTTTTTCATAAGAACTACTATCTCGATGTAAATCAATGAAATATTTTAAGGAAGGATTGTTTTTATAAGCATCTTCCATAAAAATTCTCGTTACTTTATAACTACCACTATACTTTAAATTTAAACTATGTAATTTATCAGCAACATTTCTTTCTTCTACTAATACACCTATTCCTAAATTTTCTAAATATTCCTTTAACATTTTACTTGCCATAAAAACTGATGGTTCTATATTAAAAGCTTCTAAATAATTACTTTTATATTTTTCCTCTTGATGAGTATTATAAATATAAACTATTTTTTCTAACTTCTTCTTTTCTTCTTCCTTCTCTATCTCTTCTTGTTTATCTTGACTATTAGGAATTATTATTTCCTTATTAGTATTTTCTTCTTTTAGTACTTCTTCTTCCTTTTTATTTTCTTTTACCATATTTAAATTAAGTGCATACTTTAGAATAAAATCAACATCTTTTAAATTACTATTAAACTTACCAACACTATCATTAACAATATAATAAGCAATAGTATTTTTATTAATCTCTTTTTGGTTATATATATATTTAAGTGAAAAGACAATACTTAATAAAAAAATTATAAAATATAAAAATAAATAATTTCTTCTTTTTTTACTTTTAAATCGTTTCATTATATCACCATTTTTATTATAATTAATTCTTATTAAATTTTATGTCGATATATGTCTTAACTAATGGATTTTAATTAAATACTTGCACATACCCATATTTTTTGATAAAATGAATATGAATTTTTAAGGAGGGACATTATGCCAAATATCAAAAGTTCAAAAAAGGCAGTTAAAGTTATTGCTAAAAAAACAGATGAAAATCATGAACTAAAAGCAAAAGTTAAAAATTTAATTAAAGCTTGTGAAAAAGAGATTGCTGCAAATAATAAAGAAAATGCTAATAAGGTATTCAGTGATTTACAAAAAAACATTGATAAAGCTTTACAAAAAGGTTTAATTAAAGAAAATACAGTTGCTAGAGAAAAACAAAGATTAAATGCAAAAATTAAAAATATGAAGTAGTTTACTACTTTATTTTTTTTACTATATCAACATATTTTATTAAACATGAAAGTATGATACAATTAAGGCGTGATTTATTATGAAAAAATTTATAATTCCATTTATATGTTATTTATCAATTTTCTTTATTTTATTAAATATAAATAGTATAACAAATTTGTTAGCAAAGACCCTTTCTGGTAATCCCATGCTAACTATTGAAAATAGTAACGAATATACTAAAAATTATGACTTTCAATATTTAAAAAGATCTAAAGATTATATTCCTTATTCATATAATGGTTTACTAGATATAATATTTAGTGTAATTAATAATGGTTGGAAAGAATTTACATTTTATTGCCCCAGTGAATATCAAGAGTGTGTTTCAGATATTGCTCACATAACAAAAGATGAAATTGTTTTAACTCACATTAATAATTTTGTTCATCCATATAATAGTTTTAAAACAATTAAAACTTCAATTAGTGATTCAGGAGAAATAACATTAAATGTAATATATTTATATACAGAAGATGAAATAAAAGTAATTAATAATTATGTTGATAAAGTTATTAAAGAACTTTATAGTGAAGATAAAAATGATTATGAAAATTTAAAAGCGATTCATGATTACATCATTAATAATACAAAATATGATATTGAAAGAAATGATACAGGTGATAGTAAATATAAATCATATAATGCATATGGCCCTGTTGTTGATGGACTAGCTACTTGTAATGGATATGCAGACTTAATGGCAATAATATTATCAAAGTTAGGATATGAAAATTTTAAAGTAGCTACGACTAGTGAAGAAATTTCTTATGAATCTAATGGTCATGTATGGAATGCTGTTAAAATTGGTGATGAATGGTTACATTTAGATTTAACTTGGGATGATCCTGTAAGTAATGATGGCAAAGATTACTTATATCATAAATATTTTTTAGTAACAACTGAAGAAATGAAAAAATCAGATAATGGTGCTGTAACAGTTGAAGAACATAACTTTAACAAAGCAATTTATCAAGAATTTTTACCTTTAACAATTGAAAAGGAGAATTAATTAATGTATTCTCCTTTTTCAATATAATCAACAACTTCTTGATAAGTTTTATTAAAATCATTATAATTTGTTTCAAAAAATTTAATATGCATTTTATTATTAAACCAAGTAAACTGTCTTTTAGCATAATGTCTAGAATTCTTTTTAATTAATTCTTTAGCCTCATCTAAACTTATCTTTCCTTTAATATAAAGAATTATTTCTTTGTATCCAATGGCACTATTTAATATTCTTGTATCACCATATTTTTTATATAAATTTTCAACTTCTTGAACTAAACCTTCTGTAAACATTTCATCTACTCTTTTATTAATATTAGCATATAGAGTTGTTCTATCTGTCTTTAAACCAATAAAAATTGTATCATATAATAGTTTTGGCTCTTTAACTTTTTTATCTACTCTATTTAAATAATTTTCTAATCTTCTTCTATTATTTAAATGAATATCAACATTACTATCATAAGATTTACACATCTTTAATAGCTCTTCATTAGAATAATTACGATAATCATTGTTTGTTTTTTCACTAAAATGATAATCATATAAACAAGCATTAATATAAAGTCCGGTTCCCCCACAAATTATTATATTACGATCCTTATATTTTTCTAATAAATTTCTAACATCTTTTTGATAATCAAAAACACTATAATCTTCATTAGGATTTTTTATATCTAGCATATAGTGCTCTATTCCTTCTTTTTCTTCTTCTTTGATTTTGGCTGAACCAATATCTAATTCTTTATATATTTGAGTAGCATCAGCCCCAATTATAATAGCGTTATATCTTTTAGCTAGCATAATACTTAATTTAGTCTTTCCTACTCCTGTTGGGCCTGTTAAACATATAAGCATATTATCACTTCCCATAAAATTAGTATAATTTATGGTAAAAGATTTTGTCAATTAATTTTCTTTTATTGACGCATTTATTAATATTTGTTATATTAAATTTGTGATTTATATGAATATAGTTGGTATTATTTGTGAGTATAATCCATTTCACAATGGACATATTTATCATTTAGATAAAATTAAAGAGTTATTCCCCGATTCTTTAGTTATATTAGTTCTAAATGGTTATTTTTTACAAAGAGGAGATGTTTCAATTATATCTAAGAAAGATAAAATTAACCTTTCTTTAATGCATGATATTGATATTATTTTAGAATTACCATTTATTTTTGGTACTCAAAGTGCCGATATCTTTGCTAATACAGCAGTTAGCATTTTAAATTATTTTAAATGTGAATATTTAGTCTTTGGCAGCGAATCTAATGATATTAATATTTTAAATCAGATAACTGATTATACAATAAATAATAAAGAAGAATATGATGAAAAAGTAAAAATGTATTTAGATCAAGGAGAAAATTATCCTACTGCAATGGCTAAAGCCTTAAATATAGATTTTAATTTTAAACCTAATGATTTACTGGGAATATCCTATTTAAAAAGCATTAAACAAAATAATTACCAAATTAAAGGGGTTACAATTAAAAGAACAAATAATTATTTAGATACAAATAGTGATGATTCTATTATTAGTGCTACTAATATTAGAGAAAAATTAAATAATTCATGTGATATTACTAAATATGTTCCTTATCCTACTCTTTCCTACATAAATAATATCAATTTAAACAATTACTTTGATAATATAAAATATAAAATAATCACTGATAAACATTTAGAAGATTATTTAGATGTAGATGAAGGTATCCAAAATCGTCTTAAAAAAGTAATTAATGAATGCTTAAATATTGATGATTTAATAGAAAAAATTAAATCTAAAAGATACACATATAATAAAATTAGAAGAATGTTAATTCATATATTAATAGGATATACTAAAGAAGATAATAATAATGCAAAATTAGAATACATAAAAGTCTTAGGATTTAATCAAAAGGGAAAGAAATATTTAAATAAAATTAAAAAAGATATTAACATTCCTTTAACACCAATAAAAAATAGCATTCAAAGTAATTATGAACTTAAAAGTTCAGCACTTTATGATTTAATTACTAAAGGAAATAATTTAGAATTTGAAATATCCAATAAACCCTTAAAATTCTAGCAGTGTACACCTGTACACTTTTTTATTGACATTTACACAATTTTATGTTATCATAGTCGCCGTATTCACAAAGGGGGAAAATAATATGGAAGAACGTGAATCAAGGTTAATTTATTGTAACAATGAAATTGAAAGAATCGAAAATGCTATTAGAGTAAATCAAAATGAAATAGATTCAATAAGAACTAAATTAATTAGTTCATTAAATAATGGTGCTGAATTAGATAGCAGTTTACAAGAAAGATATGTAAATTTAATAAATACTAATAACCGTTTATCTAATGAAATAGCTAAATTAAAAGCTGAAAAAGATAGTTTACTTAATGTTTCTTCTGATTTTGATGATTTCTTAAAATCAATGGATATTAAGCCTAATACTAACAAAGAAACTGAAATTGATACTAAACCTAAAAGTGATGAACAATTAGATTTAAATTTTGATGATTTGTTTAATGATTTAGAAGCTATTGTAAATAGTCATAAAGAAGATGAAGTTAAAGAAACTGAAACTACTGAAGTAGAAAATACAGAAGAAGTTATTGAACAACCAACTATCGATACTACTAACGAAACTGAAGATGAAAATATTGAAAATTTAGTAGAGGAAAATGACTATACTATAGATGATAGTTTTAGTAAAGAAGATGTTGAAGACATTGAAAATACTATAGATAACGATGATTTAGATGAAAATGAAGAAGATGATGAAGAAGAAATCGAAAACACTGATAAAGAATTAAGTGATGAAGATTTAAATAAAAAGAATTCATTAATGAATTCATTAAATAATCGTTTAAAAGATCTTAAGAAAGAAAAGAAAGAATTATTAAAAAGAAAAAAAGAAAATGATACAACAGCTAAAGATGAAAGAAGAATTGAGGAAATTAAAAGTGCAATCAAAAATATAGAACTTTGTAAAAAAGCATTAAGACATTCAGATAAAGATGAATTAGATAAAACAATTAACTTAATTAATAATTTATTAAGATCTATGAATGCAATTAGTTTAATTAATAATAAAAATGAGTTATCACAAGCAGATATGGATAACATTCGTAAATTAAGAGAATATAAATATGCTTGTAATCATGAACTTAAAAAAGTTACTCATTCAAAAGATGTTAATAAAAAAAGAGCTGCTATTATTGTTGGTGTTGCTGGTATATCTGCCATAGTTATATTATCAGCCATATTACTTCATAAAAAAGGTAATAATAATTCAAATTCTCATGAAACAAATAATGATGCTGATTATACAATTGATACAAATGATATAGAAAATATACCTAGTGAAGATGATTTAAATGATGCATTTACTTATTTAAAATTACAATTAATCGATAAAGGATATACTCCATATGTTGCTAATTTACTTGCTCAAAATGGAGATGAACAATTAATATTCACTTTATTAAATCTAGATTATGTTGTTGAACCAATTGAAAGTTATACAAAAGCTAAGAATTTCGATATTACAAGAATAGCTGATTATGAAGATGCTAGAATAAGATATAACTTATCTGGTGAAGATGCTGTTGATATTGCTAATAGAGCTATCGATTTATATAATGTTGGTTACTTTAACAATTCAAACAGAGATTTAACTACTCTATACAATGTTTTAATAGCAATTAGAGATAAAAATATTTTCTTTGATGAAAATAGAGAAACACATCAAGCTATAGTTAATGAACTTTTCCAAATTAGTAATAAAGTTATGAATAATAGTTTAACAGATATTGATTTAAATAAAGTTGCTGCTCTTCCATTATTCGCAAAAGAAGGTAGTGATTTAAGAGCTCATCTAGAACAAGTTGCTCCACTATACGTTGAAAACTTTAGAAATCCAGGAAATACCGAAAATAATGAAAAATTATATAGACATTATTTAGCTACTACTTATGGATTTGGTGGTACACTTGCTGATAGTAGTTATTCATCAGGTGATCAAAACTTTGATAATAATGCTATCTTAGAAGATGCTTATGATTACTTTATTTCATCTTTAGTATTCCAAGCTGGTTTACAAAGTGGTGTGACAGCTCATATGGATTGGGAATTAAATCATGATGCAATTGTTAGATGGTCTAATTTAGAAGAAGTTCAAAATGAATTATTTAAATCATCAAATTATTGTGAACAACAATCTCAAAGTCGTTAATAAATAAAAGAAGGAGGTTTAATTATGTATACTGAAGAACCTAAAAGAGAAATAAATTGGGGAAGCTTACTTAAAAAGAGCTTAATTATTATTATTATTGTCGTTTTATTATTTATTGTTTTTTGGTTACTTATTAGAAATAATGGTAACAGAGTTAATGTAAATTCAAATAATGATTCTACAAATAGTAATCTTAATGATAAATTTTATACAGGTGACTTCTTAGAAAATTATCGTTATTTTCATGATACTGCTAAAGAATATTTCTTAATTAGTGAATTACCTAAAGATGGTCAAACTATTAAATATACTTTAAAGCAATTAATTGATATGGGATTAATATTACCATTCGGTTATGAACAAAAAGTGTGTGATACTGAAGCAAGTTATGTTCTTGTAACAAACGTTAATGGTAAATACAAAATGACTATTACATTAGTATGTGGTTCCGAAGCTGCTAGAACTACTGAAGAATTGGGATGTAATCAATTATGTACAAATGGTAATTGTACAAATAATACAACAACAAATGAACCTAATGAAGATACTCCTAAAGAAGATGATAGTCAATATGTATTAGAATATGAATATAAAAAGAAATATACAGAAAATATTGTAAGTTATAAATGTCCTAGTGGATATACAAAAGAAGGTTCTAAATGTTATAAAAATAATTCAACTACTGTAAATGCTACTAAGAACTCTACTTATAGTTGTCCTAGTGGATATACAGCATCTGGTAGTGGTGCTAATATGAAATGTACTAAAACTACAACTACTACAACTGATGCTAAATATACAACAGATTATACTTGTCCTAGTGGATATACTAAGAGTGGTAGTGGTATAAATACAAAATGTACTAAAACAAGTACTAAAACTGTAAATGCTGTATTAACAACTACTTATACATGTGACAATGGTTATGTTGCTGTAGGTAGTGGTGCAAGTACAAAATGTTATAAACAAACTAGCGATTCTATATCTGCTATTCCTACTTATGGATGTCCAACTGGTTATAGTCCAATAGGTAGTGGTGCTAGTGCTGCGTGTGTAAAAAATACTACTACAAGCTATAAAGCTTCCTTTAGAACTATTGGTGGTGAATGTCCTAGTGGATATACGGTTTTAAATAATTCAACTTGTGTAGCTTATGCTACTCCATCTAAATCTTGTAAAGATGGTTATACTTTATCAGGTAATAGTTGTATTAAGCAAACTACTAGTTCAACTACTCCATCTACAAAATGTGCAAGTGGATATACTAAGAGTGGTTCAACTTGTGTAGCAAATACTCCTACTAGTTCAGCAATCAAGAAGAGTTATACTTGTAGTTCTGGAACACTTTCTGGTACTCAATGTAAAATAACAAGAACTTCAAGTTCATATATAACTGAATATACAGATCATGGTCAAACATATAATGGTTGTACTAAAAAGAATGTAAGTATTGCTCCATGTACTAATGGAAATTGTAATCAAAAAGTTTATACATATTATTGTCCTGCTGGATCATATTATTATAAAGATGCTACAATAAGCTACTCTTGTGCTAGTGGTTATACTAAAAAAGGTAGTGGTTCTTCTACTCAATGTTATAAAAATGATTCAAGTAAATTACAAAAATATTGTTCAAAAGGTACTTTAAGTGGTAATTCTTGTATTACTACAAGTACAAAAACTGATAATAGTAAGTTAACAACTACTTGTCCTTCAGGATATACATTATCTGGAAGTAATTGTGTAAAATATACTGAAAGAGCTTATGAACAAGAACCTTATTGTCCAAATGGTGGTGTAGTAGATTCAACTTATAGTTATTGTATTGTATCAACAACTGATGTAAAAGCTCCATCAATAGTTAATTACTATTGTCCAGTATCTGGATATACATTATCTGGTTCAAGTTGTTATAGAACAACTAGTGAATATAGAGAAGCTAAAACAACTAAGAATTATAGTTGTACCGAAGGTACTTTAAATGGTACTGTATGTAATGTTACTACTAATGTTTCAGCAACACCAATAAGTGCTAATAGTTACTATTGTGATGCTGGTACATTAAATGATAAAAAATGTATCGTAACATCAACAGATACAAAAAATACAAATATTACAAATACTTATAAATGTCCTAACGGATATACTAAACGAGGCGAAGGCGATAGTACAACATGTACTTTAGGATATACATCATATATTGATGCAACTAAAGTAAGTACTGCAGAAAATAGATATCAATATCAATGGAGTACAAAAACTAGTATAGATGGTTGGGAAAGAACAGGAAGAAGTAGAAAAATAAAAATTAGTGAAAAATAATTCACTAATTTTTTTATATGTTTTTAATCTTATTAAATTTTCTAATTTTATTAAATACTAAATATAAACAACCTATTGATAGTAATAATATAATTGGATAATTAATTATACCTGTTTGAGGATTTTCGGTATCTTTATCAGTATTATCTGTTGATGGATTAGAACCATTATTATTCTCATTTAAATCTGGTGCTGATGCTAAAACAATATCGCTCCAATTATTTGTTCCCTCAATTGCAGCTTTATAATAATAATTATATTCGCCTGTTTCTAATTCTACTATAGATGTATTATTATTTATTTCAATTGTTTTATATGCTACAAAATTTTCACCATCAGTTGATCTTAAAATTTCAACTATTTCACCATTACCATCTTTAGAATTAATAGTCAAAATACCTTTTGAATTAACAACACTATAAGTTACAGTTGGAGCTTCATAATTCCTTCCTAAACTAAATTTTGATATATCAATTTTAGAATCACTACTATACTCTTCATCAGAATCCATATAGAAGCCTAAATTTTCATCAGATGCACTACTTAAATATTTATTTAAACTAGCATCAGAATAACCACTGATTATTCCTAACATATATTTAAAATTATCATTTATTAATCTTGATATTGTTACAGCCATTGCAATATCAACTTTATGATTATCACCATTTAGTTCTGCTAAATCATTGTTTAAATGATAATATGGAAAAATCATATCGCCTCTATATTCAATAGCGGTACTTTTTTCAGAAGCGTTTTGTACCCAACTCATCTCAATTTTGCTATTCTCTGCATCATTATATACATTAACATTGGTCAATCCTAATTTTACTAATTCATCTTTTAAAAAGCTTGCTATTTTATCCATTTTTGATTCAGCAAAAACTGGGTTAATAGTTAACAACAATAAAATAACACTTAATACAAACCCCTTTAATAATTCTTTCATTATTTTCATTAATTATCCCTTTCTTTATTATCTTTCTTATTATAAAGATATAATGTTTTTAATTTTTTTTCAATATTATTTAAATTTATTTTACTAGTATTTTACGAAAATTTAATTATTTTTTCAAAATCAGAAGGATAATTGGTACTTATTTGTATTAATTTTTTAGTTATAGGATGCAAAAATTCAATATATATTGCATGTAAATATAATCGTTTATTTTTTTTATTCTTATTGTCACTATATATTTTATCGCCAACAATTGGATGATTAATATCATTTAATTGAACTCTTATTTGATGGTGTCTACCAGTATAAATATTTATTTTTAATAAACTATACGATGCATTTCTAGTTAAGGTTTCATATTCAGTAATTGCTAATTTTCCTCTTCCAGAACTATAAACAAGATGGGTTTTTGTTTCATTTAAATATGATTTTAAAACATCTTTATCTTTAGTTTTTCCCTTAACAATAGCAATATATCCTCTTTTAACATTATTCCAATTATCTTGTAATTCCTTTTTAACTTTAGGATTTTTAGCAAATATAACTAATCCTGAAGTATCTTTATCTAATCTATGAACAATAAATACTTTATTTGTTTTATTTTGTCTTTTCAAATATAAAGAAACCTTATTATATAAAGTTTTCTCTCTTTCTTTACCATCACTAATAGTTAATAAATTAGCATCTTTATTAACTATAATTAAATATTTATCTTCATATACTATTTTTAATTTCTCTGTTTTCATATATTATTAATTTTATTAAGCTTTCTATTATGCATATATACTATCAAGTAAAATAACATAAAACATATTAATTTATCTCCTTATTCTATTTAAATTATAAAACAATATGATTTGTTTGACAATTGATTGTTTCTTTATTCAACTATTTTTACAAAATAAAAAGGCGATTTAACACCGCCTTTATTATTATTGTTATTTTTTAGAATTTTTCATTGCTTCCAAAATTTCAACTGGTAAACAAAATACAACTGTATTTGATTTATCGCCACTTATATCACTTAGTGTTGACAATGTTCTTAAATGAAGAGCTCCAGGGGTTTTAGCCATAATTTCGGCTGCTTTTGCTAAGTTATTAGAAGCTTCAACTTCACCTTTAGCTTTAGTAATAACTGCTAGTTTTTCTCTTTCTGCTTCAGCAGCAATAGCAATTACTCTTTTCATATCTTCAGGAAGTGAAACATCTTTTAATTCAACATTTTCAACTTTAATACCCCAAGGATCCGTTGCTTCGTCAATTATTTTACAAATTTCCGTACTAATTTTATCTCTTTCCGCAAGAAGTTCATCAAGGGATACAGAACCAACGACATTACGCATTGTTGTTTGAGCAAGTTGACCAACAGCATAATAGAAATCTTCAACTGCTAATATCGCTTTAGAAGCATCAAATAATTTATAATATATAACAGCATTAATTTGAACTGATACATTATCTTTTGTTATAGCTTCTTGACTAGGAACATCAACTGCTTTAGTTCTTATATCAACTTTACGATATGATTCAATAATAGGTAAAATAAGTTTCCAACCTGGTTCTAATGTCTTAACATATTTTCCAAATCTAAATTTTATACCTCTTTCATATTCATTAATTTGCTTAATTGATGATATTAATACAACAAGAACAATAATAATTATAATAACAGCCATTTTACTACTCCTTCTAATTAAATTATATTATTAATTTTCTTTTTTATCTTTATCTTCTTTGTCTTCTTTAATTTTTTCTTTTTTTGGCAATGCTTCTTTTCTAGATAAGTTAAGTCTACCACGATTATCATATCCTAAAGATTTAACCATGATTTCATCACCAACTTTAACTATATCACTAGGTTTATTGACTCTCTTATCATCAAGTTGAGATACATGGACAAGTCCTTCACAACCAGGCCATAATTCAACGAAACAGCCAAAGTCTTCAACTTTTACGACTTTACCGGTATAAATTACATCTGGTTCTACGACTCTTACAATGCTTTCAATCATTTCTCTTGTTTTCTTAATTATTTCTTTATCACTATGGTAAATAATTACTCTTCCATCATCTTCTAAGTCAACTTTAACAGCGTTTTTATCATTTACTGTTTTAACATTACTTGCTTCTAAGATTATCTTCGTAATCATTTCACCACCACGACCAATAACATCTTTTATCTTTTCTGGGTCAATATTAAATGTTTCAATCTTTGGTGCATATGGACTTAATTCTTTTCTTGGTTCTTTAATAATAGTTTCAAATAAATCTAAGATTTGCATTCTTGCTTTTTTAGCTTGAGCTAAGGCTTCACTTAAAATATTTTTATTTACACCATCTATTTTGATATCCATTTGTAAAGCACATATACCTTTTCTTGTACCTGCTACTTTAAAATCCATATCACCTAAATGGTCTTCCATACCTTGAATATCGGTAAGAATTGTATATTTATCATCATTAGTAATAAGTCCCATGGCAATACCTGCTACTGGAGCTTTAATTGGAACACCAGCAGCCATTAATGATAAACATCCAGCACAAATACTTGCTTGACTTGATGAACCATTACTTTCAAGGATTTCTGATACAACTCTTATTGTATATGGGAATTCTTCTTCAGATGGAATTACTTGGGCTAATGCTCTTTCACCTAAGGCACCATGACCAATTTCTCTTCTTCCTGGTGAACCATATTTACCAGTTTCACCAACACTAAATTGAGGGAAATTATAATGTAACATAAATCTTTTTTCTTCTTCAATAGTTAAACCATCAAGCATTTGTGATTCACCTAAAGCTCCCAAGGTTGTGATTGATAAACTTTGGGTTTGACCTCTTGTAAATAAAGCTGAACCATGTGTTCTTGGTAAAATATCGATACTAGCACTAAGTGGTCTAATTTCATCCATCTTTCTACCATCAATTCTTATTTTTTCTAAAACCACTATCTTTCTAAATACTTCATATTGAACACTTTCAAATACTAAAGCAACTTTAGTTAAAAGTTCAGTAAGTTCTTCTGGTTTTAAAGATTCCTCATTTTCACTACGATACTTTTCAATAGTTTCTTCTTTAATACTGTCAATTGTATCATACATTGTTTGTTTATCTTTAATTCTTAAAGCTTCATCTAATCTATTATAAACTAATTCTTTTATTTCATTTTTTAATTCATCGGTAATTTCGAGTCTTGGATAATCCATCTTTTCTTCACCAATTTCTTTAATTATATCAAGTTCAAATTGAACTAGTTTCTTAATTGCTTCATGACCAAATAATAAAGCTTCAAGCATATCTTCTTCACTGGCTTCTTTAGCACCAGCTTCAACCATGTTAATTGCATCCATAGTACCTGCTACGGTTAAGTCAATATCACTTTTTTCTGCTTCTTCAACTGTTGGATCAATTACAAATTTTCCATCAACTCGACCAACTTTAACCGCTGCTACTGGACCATTAAATGGAATCTTACTAATACATGTTGCTAAAGAAGATCCAAATAGAGCTGTAAGTTCTGGTGAGTTATCTTGATCAACACTTAATACTGTATTAACAATTTGAACTTCATTTCGAAAATCTTCTGGAAATAAAGGACGCATTGGTCTATCAATCATTCTAGCAGCAAGTGTTGCATTTTCTGTAGGCCTTCCTTCTCTTTTAATAAATCCACCTGGAATTTTACCAACAGAATATAATTTTTCATTATATAAAACCATTAATGGAAAAAAATCAGATAATAAATTAGCAGTTTTTGATACTACCGCTGTACTTAATATAACTGTATCATTAAATCTTACTAAAACACTACCATGGGCTTGTTTAGCAAGTTCGCCATGTTCAACAATCAATTTTCTTCCATAAAAGTCTAATTCAAATACTTTTTTCATAAAACCTCTTTTCTAAAATAAAAAAGACACAAAAAATTAATGTGCCTATTTTCTTAAATTTAATTTTTTAATTACTTCTCTGTAGCTTACTACATCATTTTCTTTTAAGTAGTTAAGTAATTTCTTTCTTCTTCCTACTTTGATAAGTAATCCTCTTTTTGAATGATAATCGTGAATATGTTTTTGCATATGAGCAGTTAATTCATTGATTTCTTTTGTAAGAATAGCAATTTGAACTTCTGCTGATCCACAATCTTTTTCATTCTTAGCAAAATCTTTTATGATTTTAGCTTTTTCTTCTTTACTTAATGCCATAATCTTTTCCTTTCTATTAAATTGGTTTAAACTGAGATTAAAATCGGAAAAATCTTTTTAATCCAAGTAAAAACTTCTATTTAATTATATAACAAAATGCCCTAAAAGTAAACAAAAACATGGCAAAAATTTATTAAAATAGTATCTTTAATTTACCTATATTATTATGAAAATAGTATAAAGCAATTTCTTGTTCATTCTTTTTAAATAAAATATACCCTTTTTTATTTAATTCTATCTTATTACCATTAAGAATATTCTTTTCTAAAGCATTTGGTAATTCCATTACTTCTACATCTAATAAATCTTCTATACTTAGTTTTTGATAACTATTATTTTCTATATCATTTAATGTATAAGCATGTTTTATATCAAATTTACCTTGTCTTGTTCTTATAAGTTCATTCATTGTTCCATAACAACTTAATTTATCACATATACTTTGAATTAAACTTCTAATATAAGTTCCTTTACTTACTACTACTCTAAACTTAATTAAATCATCATGATAATCTAATAATTCTATTTCTTTAATATTTACAATATTTTCTGGTAATTTAACTTCTTCTTTAATTCTTGCATATTCATATAATCTTTTGCCATTTATTCTCTTAGCTGAATATAAAGGAATTATTTGGTGATATTCACCTAAAAAACTATTTAAAACATTCTCTATTTCCAAAGTATCACATTTTTTTATTTCCGAAGTATCTAATATATTACCTGTAATATCTAAAGTATCAGTTTTAATACCTAATTTAATACTAGCTATATATTCTTTATCTTCATCCATTATTAATGAAACTAATTTCGTATATTTACCCACTAAACAAACAAGTACACCAGTTGCCATAGGATCTAGTGTACCTGTATGTCCAATTTTCTTGATATTTAATATATGATTTAGTTTATTAATAACATCTCTACTTGTATAATTTTGTTCTTTATTAATAACTATACCAAAATTCATAAAAAACTCCTAATCATTTTTATGTAAATCAGTAATTATTTTTTCTATCTTATTACCATAAGCAATAGATTCATCATAAACAAATTTAAGTTCTGGTATATTTCTTATTTCAATTACTTTAGCAAGACATCCTCTTAAGAAAGGAGATGCTTCATTTACTTCTTTTTCTATTTCTTTATGTCCCATATCACTAATACTTGTAAAATATACTTTAGCATAACTTAAATCTTTAGATAAATCTACATCAGTAATAGTAATAGTTTTAAGTAATTCATCATTAGTTTCTGTATAAATAATATTACTTAAATATTTTAAGATATCACTAGCTATACGATCTATTTTATAATTAGCCATTTTTTACCTCAACTAATTCAAATACTTCTAAAATATCTCCTTCTTTAATATCATTAAATGTTTCTAATGTAAGACCACATTCATAACCTTTTTTCATTTCTTTAACAGATTCTTTACCTTTTTGTAAAGAAGATATTTTATCTTCACATAATACTATATGATCTCTTATAACTCTGATAGTTGAATTATTTTTAACAAGGCCATCAGTTACATAACAACCGGCAATATTACCAATCTTTGAGAATTTAAAGATTTTTCTTATTTCTACTGTACCAATGATTTTTTCTTCATATTCAGGATCAAGCATACCAGTAATGGCTTGTTCCATTTCTTCAACTAATTTATAAATAATTGTATAAAGTCTAATATCAACATTATATTCTTTAGCTATTTCTTTTGTTATATTACTAGGAACAACATTAAAACCAATAATAATGGCATCAGATGCATTAGCTAATACAACATCACTTTCGGTAATTGTTCCAATACCACTTCTTATAACTTTAACAACTACATCCCCAATATTTATTTTTTCTAAAGCATTTTTAACTGCTTCTTCACTACCTCTAACATCTGCTTTTAAAATAACATTAACTTCTTTTTGACCAGACTCAATTTTCTTAAATAATTCATCTAGGGAAACAACATCTTGTTTATATTTTGAAGCACTAATATCTTTTCTCTTATTGGCTATTTCTTTAGCTTTCGCATCAGTTTCAAAAGCCATGAATTTATCACCAGCTTGAGGATTATCTGATATACCAGTTACTTCCACCGGTGTAGATGGTCCGGCTTGCGTAATTGATACACCTAAATCATTTTTCATTGTTCTAACTTTGCCATAAAATTCACCAACAACGATTGGATCTCCTAATCTTAAAGTACCATTTTGAATAATGAAAGATGCAATTCCACCAATATTTTTATCTATTTTACTTTCGATAACAGTTCCAGTTGCATATCTATTTGGATTAGCTTTATAATTATTTACTTCCGCAATTGTTTCAATTGTTTCTAAAAGTAAATCAACACCTTCACCAGTATGAGCAGAAATCTTAACAAATGGAGTATCACCACCCCATTCTTCTGGTGTAATACCATTTTCAACCATTTCAGTTAATACTTTTTCTGGATTAGCATTTGGCTTATCAATTTTATTTATAGCGACAATTATCGGAACATTAGCACTCTTAGCATGGTCAATAGCTTCTTTTGTTTGAGGCATAACTCCATCATCAGCAGCAACAATAATAATAACTATATCTGTAACTGATGCACCTCTAGCCCGCATTTCCGTAAAAGCAGCATGTCCTGGTGTATCAATAAAAGTAATTTTATTACCATTATGATCAATTTGATAAGCACCAATGTGTTGGGTAATACCACCAAATTCACCATCAACAACATGAGAATGTCTAATATAATCTAGTAAAGTTGTTTTACCATGATCAACATGTCCCATAATTGTTACTATTGGTGGTCTTTTAACTAAATCTTCTTCTGAATCAATTATTTCATATTCTTCAAAGTTAGCAATATCTTGCGTTTCTTCTTTCTTTAAAGTCTTTTTATAATCTAGAGTAATAACTTCAGCAGTATCAAAATCGACAACATCATTTAAGCCAAGCATTAATCCTAATGCCATAATCTTTTTAATAATTTCATTAGCATTGACATTTAAACTATCTGCTAAATCTTTTACTGTCATATTATGTTTGTATAAAACAATATCTTCTTGAACATTGTTGCTCATTAATTTTTCTTTATGTTTATACATCTCTTTTTTCATCATTTGATAGTTATCTTTACTTTCTTTAATACTATCTTTCTTTTTTAATTTTTGCTTTTTAGATGTATTGCTTTCGGTAATATTATTACTTTCCATAATATCCATGGCAGCATTTTCAACAAGTTCATCTTCATCATATGTCATTTCATTATCGGTACTAATTAAATCAAGAGTATAATCAAGAGTAATAACATCATCATCAGTTAATAAATCATCACCATTTTTGACATTAATGCCAAGCTCATTACATTTCTTTAGTACGGCCGCTACTGACAAATTAATACTTTCAGCATATTCTTTTATAGTCATCTTTTTCTCTCCTTTCCTATTTTAATAAATCATTTAATTCATTAAATAACTCATCACTTACATTCATTTCAAATATTCGATCTAAAATCTTTTTTTGCTTTGCTAACTTAAATACTTCTATATCTTTCTTTAAGTAAGCACCTCTTCCATTTTTCTTACCCGTCAAATCTATTTCAATATTTCCTTCCGGGGTTCTAACTATTCTAATTAAATCTTTTTTCTCACATTTTTCCTTTGTAACAACACATGTACGCATTGGAATTTTTCTCTGTTTCATCATTATTATTTATTTCCTTCCTCATTAATTTGAGATAAAGTTTTGATTTCTAATTTATATTTAGTAAGTTTACTTGCAAGTCTTATATTACTTCCTTTTTTACCAATTGCTAAACTTAAATTATCATCAGTAACAATTGCTAAAGCTTCTTTTTTTGCTTCATCTGTAATATTAACAATAACATTTTTAGCAGGTGACAATGCATTAGCAATAAATACTTCTGGATTTTCATCATATAATACTAAATCTATTTTTTCACCTGGGGCATCTTTTCCCATATTGCCATTTAAATCTTTTAGTATACTTGCTATTCTACTTCCTTTTTCCCCAATACAAGAACCAACAGCATCAATTCTTTCGTTAGTTGAATAAACTGCTACTTTACTTCTATTACCAGCGTCTCTTGCTACAGCATAAAGTTCAATTAAACCATCTTGCATTTCTGGAATAGTAGATTCAAATAATCTTTTAACAAAGCCATAATGTTTTCTTGAAAGTAATATTACTGGTCCTTTTGTTCCATTTTCTACTTTGGTAATATAAACTTTAATATTTGAACCCATTTTAATTGTTTCTCCAGGTATTATTTCTGATTTTGGTAATATACCTCTTGTTCTACCTAAATCAATATAATAATTTTTTTGATCTTCCATAGCTACTAAACCAACCATAAGTTCAAATTCTTTATCAGCAAATTCTTCAATTATACTATTTTTTTCTGCTTCTCTTATCTTTTGTGTAACAACTTGTTTAGCTGTACCAGCGGCAACTCTACCAAAATCTTTTGGTGTAACTTCTTTTTCAATTGTATCTCCAACTTTAGCATTTGGATCAATCTTCAAAGCATCCTCTAATAAAATTTGCGCATCTAAATTAATTTTAGGAGGAATTTCTACAATATTTCCTTCTTCATCCTCTTCTTCTGTTCCATAATCTATTTCAGGAACAACAACTAAATAAGAAATAACTTTAATATCTCCAGTTTCTCTATTAATATCTACTCTAACATTAGTCTTTGAATCAAAATTCTTTTTATAAGCTGTTTGCAGTGCTAAAGTCATTGCATCAAAGACAACATCAGCACTAATATTTTTTTCTTTAACTATACCATCTAAGGCTTTAATAAATGCTTTACTATCCATAATTATCCTCTTTCCTTACTAATAACATCTAATATGTATTCACTATCACATATATCATATTCATCTACGATAGGATTTATAATAT
Source organism: uncultured Bacilli bacterium (assembly GCA_947632715.1). GTDB lineage: Bacteria > Bacillota_I > Bacilli_A > RF39 > UBA660 > SIG200. The sequence continues at coordinate 21,452 of CANRQF010000011.1, forward strand.
TGGTTGCATCTACTATCCCATCTAAATCAATACCCCCAACTTTGTCTAAAACAATTGTTAAAAATTTATACTTACCTTTTTCTTCCATATAAATTTCATCAACAATTATCTCGTCTTTCTTTAAGACTTCTTCTAATTCTTTTTTTAAGCTTTCTAATACTTCCATACTCACCTCTAACTAATAATAAAAGTGGGAAATTATGCCCACTTAAAAATTGCAAATATATTATAACAAATATTTTCAAATAAAACAACTAAATTTAAAAAAAAGAGTATTTCTACTCTATTTAACAAAGCCATTTTGAACTAATTTAGTTTCATTTACAACAATAAAAGCATTATAATCATATTTTTTCACAATACTTGTTAACTCTTTTAATTTATTATTATTAATTTGAATATATAGCATATCTTTATTTTTACCTTCATAATCATCTTTTAAATTTATAACTGATACACCATAACCTTTTTCTCTTAATATATTAATTAATTTTTTTGATTCTTTATTTACTACAACTTGAACTCCTACTGTTCCTTTTATTAAATGATTAGATAAAAATGAACCAATAAATGTACCTGTCGCATAACCTCCTGCATAACTAACTGCAATGACCATAACATTACCGGTAGCATTTAAGGCTTCTTTAGCAATTAAATACCAAATTAATACTTCAAAAAACGCTATTATAAATGGTTCTATGGTTTTACCTTTTACAAAATACACAGTTCGTAAAGTACCTAATGAAACATCAATAATACGAGCTGTAAATATTTTTAAACAAGTAAGTATAATAAATCACCTTCTATTTTACAAAGACAACTATCAATATTAAAATTATAAAAAATAATAAAAAGCCTGCTAAACAGCCAATTAATAAACCATTTTTTTCTTCTTCACGTCTTTCAATTAATTCACTATTGTGATTATTGTACGTTTCACTTTTTAATTTAACTTTAATATTATTATCTTTCTCCATTTTTATTATCCTACTTTCTTGTAAAGATTATACCACATTTTTTAATTTTTTATTTATTTTAATGTAAACTTCCTTTTACTTTACATATTTTTCCTAAAATTTGCACACATTGATAGTAAATTAATTTTCAATTACGATTATTTTAAGTACAAATAAATTATAAAATATGATATATTACTTATGGGTAGATATAGAAAGGTTTTATATGTTTATGACAAATCCAATAATCTACCTTACTATTGATGATTCAGGTCAACTATCCAAGAGAGATAATATTATGACTTTTGGTGGTTTAATATTTTTAGATTCATTAAAAATAAATACGTTTTTAAATGATTATAAAAATATTATTAATTCTTTAAAAAGAAAATATCCGAAATATCAAGAGTTAAAACATTCTAATTTAAAATATAAAGATACAAAAAAATTAATAAATTTAATTAATAATTATTTAACATTTGCTGTTATTATCGATAATAATAAAATATATAAAAGTATTTTAAAAAATCCTAAATCAAAAGGTAGATATCTAGATTATGCTATAAAAATGATTGTAAAAAAAATAATAAAAGAATTAATAAATGATAATATTATTAATCCTTATTTTAATTTAATAATTAAAATTTATATTGATGAAAGTACTTTTAAAAGCAATGGCTATTATAATTTAAAAGATAGTATTTATGAAGAATTAAAAAATGGTATGCATAATATTAAAAATAATACTAATTTTTCTAATCTAATTTATGGTAATTTAGAAGTATTAATAAATTATGTTGATTCTTATTCTAATTATTTAATCCAAGCATCTGACATAGTAGCAGGTTTTGTGCGTAAAAGTTATATACAAAAAAATAATTTAGATAATATTAATTATTTAATTTATTTACCAAAAAAATGTTGAATTAACAACATTTTTATTTTAAATTTAACTATCAATAACCTTTACTTTTGTAATATTCATATAATTCTTTAAAACGATTAAAATGAACGACTTCTCTTTGTCTTAAAAATAAAAGAGGGGCTAAAATATCTTCATCATCTGTTAAATCAATTAAATTTTCATATACTGCTCTTGCTTTTTGTTCAGCAGCCATATCTTCCATTAAATCAGCTATAGGATCAGCCGTTACAGCAAAATAAGTAGCCGTAAATGGAACTCCAGATGCATCAATTGGATAAATACCTTTATTATGATCTGCATAATATGATGCAAGTCCTGCTTCTTCTAATTCTTTAAGAGTAGCATTTTTTGTTAGTTCAGATACCATTGTACAAATCATTTCACAATGCCCAAGTTCTTCCACAGAAATATCGTTAAGTAATGCTTTTCCTTTATCATCAGGCATTGTAAATTTTTGACTAAAATAACGCATTGCAGCCGCAAGTTCACCATTAGCACCACCAAAATGCAAAAGCGATATATGAATAATTGTAAATATTTAAAAGTTAAATTAAATCATACAATATATTGTAACAAACTAGAAAAAGAAATACAACTTAAAGATTGTAGTAATTGTAAATACAAAGAATATAAAAAATGCACAGTAAAACCGAAAATATTGTGTAAAGATAGAGAAAAAACTACAAGAATTCACAATCAAAGCACAAAATTAAGAAAATTAGAAAAAAATAGATTTAGTTTGTTCTCTGATAATAAAGATGAATGTATGTTTTGCGATAATACAACTGATTTAACTTGGCATGAAATTTTTAGAGGGAAAAACAGAGCTAATTCTATGAAATATGGATTATGTCTTAGGATGTGCTTAAGATGCCATGAAAGATGGCAAGAAGATAAATCTTTTAATGACTATTGGCATAAATTAGGTCAACAAAGATTTATGCAATATTATCACAAAACTAAAGAAGAGTTTAGAGAAATATTTAAAAGAAATTTTCTATAAATTAAAAAAAGGTAGAGATTTTATTCCCTACCTTTTTAACTTACTAATTTTTTATGTGTATCTTTACCAACATATCCATCTACTTTTAAATTATGATCTTGCTGATATTTTTTAACTGCTGTTAGAGTATCAGGTCCAAATGAACCATCTACTCCACTTTTTCCACAACTATAACCTAATTCTATTAATCTTTCTTGCAACCATTTAATATGAATGCTTGCTTTCTTACCTTTATACAATTGATTTTTAGAACAAGCTTCAGTAGTCTTTGGTCCAAACTTACCATCTACTTCTAAATTTAAATTATATTGTTCATTTAGAGCCGTTTGGAGCTTCATACAAGGACTTTTTTCATTTATAGTATTATTTGTATTGCCATAATCTACATAAGGCAAAAAGCCATGTTTCTTCCACTTATAGACCTTTTTACCATTCTTACTTCTAGTACCATCATTAGAAATTTGTGATTTCAAAACATTTTTTGTCCATGCTGCAGTTGCTTCTATTACTTCTCCATTACCTACATAAATACCTACATGACCACTCATCCAAACCAACTCACCTTTTTGAATATTAGAAAAGTCACTAGATACATTAGTACATTTATTAATGATTGTTTCAGTTCCTATATCTGGAACACCATTTGATTGGTATACTGCTCCGCCTCGTTTTTTAGATAAGTCAGCATTCCAACCCCAAAGTATTCCTTTAATTAAACATACACAATCAAAATACCATAAATCACCATCATGGTTTCCCCAACCACTTTTTTTATATTTTGTTTTGCTATTTAAAGCTAAATTTAATTTATTAAGAAATTCTTCTAATTTCATATATACCTTCTTTCTTTTTATTTTATATAGTACCAATTGTCATCCAATAAAAGTATATTTCTCCAGTAGTTGCTTTAAAATAATCACCATCAGATTGTCTAAAGAATACTTTAAAAGCTGAGCCACTTTGATTAACTGCTGAATAGTGAACATTCGCATAATTGGCATAGTATCCTGTAACAAATGTTGAATAATTATTGCTTGAACTATAAGCTTTAGGTAAATTTACTGTACATTCATCAAAATGTCCATTAGCAGGTTGAATTTTAGTGACTATTCCCCAACAAATTAGTACTGAGCCAACAATAATATAATTATTACCCTCTGGTAAATTTATTCTTACTGCCATATAAATGACATTTAATATCTTCTTTTAATTAATTTATCCCGTTCTTTTCCACATATAAACTGCTAAATATGGTGGCATATTATTGTGAGGTTGGTCTCCACCAGTTGATGCTGTGAAACAGTTTCCATCAAAACTATGTTTACTGTCCCCAGCCATTAATGGTAAATGTGAATATTCAGAACCAATAGCATTGTAATTATTAACTCCGTGTTCGTGTTTTGGCATCTCACCAATAGTTAACTTATGCGTAGCTTCACCACCTGTTAGTCCATTACTATATGTACTGCCACATCCTAATAAAAAGCGGTCTTTGATTTGTTCCCAAGTACCTCCAAATAAAGTACTAGGGCTTGTGCTATTTACACTTAGATAAATACTTCCAACCGGATAAATTACATCTGCTAGTATTTTTACATTTGTTTTTACTGCCATAAGTAAAAAAACTTATGTTGTTCTATAACAATATTAACTTGATAAAGTCGTATTAATTTTATACCAAGATGTCCATGTATTATTTTTTTGCCTTAAATAAATATTGGCGTTATTTCCTTGTGTGAAAAGCACTTGAACACAATAATTTTTTGATACATTATGAGATATAACAATTAAAAATCCAAAACAATTATTAGATGAGCTGACTTCTTTTGGTCCGTTGGTCATTCTATTTCCATAATAAAAACCTGTATCTAATACATTATCTAAGTTATTATCATCTATTGAACAAGATAAACCATCGGTCCCCACCTTTGGAATTCCATTTATGAGCGAGTTATTTATTTTTATTGCCATAGAACACCTCTAGGAAGTGAAGATATTAAATATCTTTCACCTCCTTTAAAAAAGAGGTTAGAACATAAGTATATGTTCCACCTCTTTTCGTGTAATATTCCATTGCTTGCTTGCTTGCTTGCTTGCTTGCTTGCTTGCTTGCTTGCTTGCTTGCTTGCTTGCTTGCTTGCTTGCTTGCT
>CANRQF010000012.1 GCA_947632715.1 uncultured Bacilli bacterium
ATGTCAAATAAAAAGAAAATCTTTTAATATAGAAAAAAGTATGCTATAATTTTAAATAGAATATAGGGTGATATGATGAATGAGTTTGACTTTGATGATGAAGTAATTAAACTAACTAGTGAAGAAGACAAAAATGATAATGTTAATAATATGGAAAATGTTATTGATGGTTATGAGAAAAGAGTTTATTTAGATAATCAAGATGAACAAAGTGTAGAAGAGGAAAGGGAAGAAAAAGAAGAACCAATTACAGAAAAAAGAGAAGAAAAGTATCATAAAAAGACATTAAAAGAAAAATGGCAAGATTTAGATAAGAAAAAGAAAGTATTAATAATACTAGGTCTTGTAATTTTATTACTTGTAATAATTGGTGTTGTTGTTTACTTCTTAGTATTTAGAAAACCAGAAGAACCAAAACCAAATCCTAATGAAAATGATACTGTAGTTATTGAAAAAGATAATTATAAATATTCTGATGGTAATTTAATTTTCTTAGATAAAGATGATAATGAAATTGGTACCTATGAATGTACAAATAAAGATGATAAAAAATGCTTAATTAAGAAAGTTGATAATGCCGATGATAAATTTGATAGAGTAAGAGATATTGATACAGCTGGTAATGAAATAGCTAAAAATACACCAATATACTATAATAAATATGTATTTATAGAAGATGGTGAAGATAAATTCTTATATAATATTGAGTCTAAAGAAAAAGAATTACAAATTAAGAGTGTTAAAGTTTATGGCGATAATAATGAATATATTGTGACAGAGGATACTAGTAATCATTTTGGCTTATTAGAAATAAGTTCAGATAAGTATGAATATAAAATAAAGGCTACTTATGATTATTTAGGAGTAATTAATCCAGCAACAAAATGCATATTAGCAAAAGATAAAACTAATACTTATATAATTGATTTTAATGGTAAAAAGATAACTAGTAACATTAATGCTGATATTAAAAGTGTTAATTCTGAATTTGTAGTAGGTAAAGTTGGTAATAGTTATAATTTATATGATTATCAATTTAATGAGTTAGTTAGTGAATATGATTTTATTGGTTTAAATGATAATGTTATATCTTTAGTTAAAGGTAATCGTTTATATTTACTTGATAATAATCTTAATAAATTAAATGAAGATGGTATTAGACTAGAATCAATTGATAATTTAGTACCAGTTAATGTTTTTGAAAATAATAAATTAAAAGAAAAATTAAGTGCTTATTCAATCGAAGTTAAGAATAATAAAGCATATGTAACAAGTAAAAATGATATTAAAGAGATAAATATGTTAGAGGGTATTGTCAGTAGTAATTATGAATTAATTAGTTACTTTGATGGACGTATATATTTCTATAGTGATAATACCAAAACAAATGTTATTGGATCTTATACATGTACTAATAAAAATGTTTTAAAGAATGCTAGTGATACATTAACAGATTGTTATGTTTATGCTAAAGATAATAAATATAGTAGTATTTATAATAATGAGTATGTTTTCATTTATGATAATTTATCAAATAGTAATAATAATATTTATTTATATGATTTAAAAACTAATCGAGTAAGAAGTACTTATAGTGATATAACTATTTTGAATGAAAATGAAATGAATGATGACATTAAAGCTATTTATACTAGTTCATCATATATAATAGCAAAATCAGCAACAGGAAATAATGCTGGTAATTATGGAGTCTTATTAATTGATAGTGATGGAGTTCAAGGTAAGATTGATTTCAAATATAAAGATATTAAAAAAGCTAATAAATATTATGTTTTAGTAAGTTCTACTAATGAATATAGCATATATAATAAAGACTTTGAAAAAGTGAGCGAAGATTTTGCTTATATTGAGGCATATGATGAATATTATGCTGCAGTAGAATCTGGTAAATTAAATATTTATCGTTATAATAGTGCTTTAAGTATTTTAGAAGAAGCCATTGATGTTTCCAATAATGAATTTAAAATTGATTTTACAGATGGATTTAAAATTACTGTTGGAGAAAATGAATATAAATTTGATAAAAATGGTAAAAAAATAACTGAACCAGAAACTAGTGAACCTAGCAAAGAAGAAAATGATAGTGAAGGAGAAGACAATAATGGAGAATAAAAAAGGTGTATTAATTACAATAATTGTTTTAATGGTTATATGTGTTCCGTTAGCAATAGTTGGCTTTATTTTCCATCTCAATAATAAGGGTAATGATTTAGAAAATGCTAATCATGATTTCTTATATGAAGGTTATTTATGGTTTTATGATCTTGATGGTAATTTAGTTAATAAATATGCTTGTAAAACTAGTGATTGTGGTATGATAAGTACATCTATAGATGATAAAGAATATGGAATAAACTATTATACTAGTGGTAGTGAGGTAGCCCTTGGTTATGAAGGTTCATCTCATGTCTTCATTAAAGATGGTAATGAAAATTATCTATATGATATTAAAAATAATCGTAGTATTATTCCAATCGAAAGTGTAAAAAATTATAATACAAGAATTAAAGATAATATGTATATTGTTAAGAGTAATGGTAATTGGGGAGTAGTTAAAGTTACTAATACTGGAAATAATGATTTAATTACTGTTATACAAATGCAATATCAATTTATTGGTCTTAAAGATGATGTTCTTAATGGTGTCTTAAATGCTGATAATTTTATTGTTAAAAAAGATAATAAATGGTTCTTAATAGATAAAAGTAATAAAGAATTAACAACACATTTTGATAGTGTAATTGTTGATTATAATAATAAATATGTTATTACTAAAGATAATAATAATTATGCTGTGTATGATTATACAGGAACAAAACAATTTAATAATTATAATATTAGTAATTATGCTACTAAGGGAGATTATATTGCTATTTTAAGTAATAATATTTTATCAGTTTTTAGAGATACAACTATGTTAAATTCTTATTCATTAGAGAGTACAAATACTAAATTAACACTTGATATTGTAAATAATGAATTAGTTGTAAAAAGTGATGACAAAGTATTTGGATCTATTGCAATTAATTAATTATTTTGATAAAATAAAAAAAGTTTAGAAATTTATATGTTGAAGTTGAGGAATATATTTTAGTATATTAAAGAGAGTTAGTGGTTGGTGTAAACTAATAATAGAAAAGATATATTTGTTGCAATCGGAGTATAAAAAGCAGAAATGCGTTATAATTTAAAGAAAAAATAAAGGTGGTACCGTGGACTATTAGTTCGCCCTTTGGTATTACCTTTTTTATATGGAAGGAATGAGGATAATGTTAGATACAAAATACAATCATAAGTTAGTTGAAGAGGGAAGATATGAAAATTGGTTAAATCATCATTATTTTGAATGTGGTGATACATCAAAAAAACCATATGCCATTGTTATTCCACCTCCAAATGTAACTGGTAAATTACATATTGGTCATGCTTGGGATACAGCTCTTCAAGATATTATAATTAGATTTAAAAGAATGCAAGGTTATGATGCCCTATGGGTACCTGGTACTGATCATGCTGGTATTGCAACTCAAGCGAAAGTTGATGCTAAACTTAAAGGTATGGGTTTAAATCCAAGAAAAATGGACCGCGAAGAATGGTTAAAATATGCTTGGGAATGGAAAGATGAATACCATGATAATATTAAAAAGCAATGGGCAAAGTTAGGACTTAGCTTAGATTATACTAAAGAAAGATTTACTTTAGATAAAGGTTTAAGTGATACCGTTAAACATGTTTTTGTTACTCTTTATAATGAAGGACTTATATATCGTGGTGAAAAGATTATTAACTGGGATCCAATGGCAATGACAGCTTTATCAAATGAAGAAGTAATATATAAAGATGTAGCGGGAGCATTCTATCATATTAAATATATGCTAAAGGATAGTGATGATTATTTAGAAGTTGCTACAACAAGACCAGAAACTTTATTTGGTGATACAGCAGTTGCAGTTAATCCTAAAGATGAAAGATATAATCATTTAATTGGTAAAATGGTTATCTTACCAATTGTTAATAAAGAAATACCTATTATTGGTGATGAACATGCTGATCCCGAGTTTGGAACAGGTGTTGTTAAGATTACACCAGCTCATGATCCAAATGACTTTGAAGTAGGTAATAGACATAATTTAGAGCGTATTGTTGTTATTAATCCTGATGGAACAATGAATAGCGCTTGTGGTAAATATGAAGGTTTAGATCGTTTTGAATGTCGTAAACAATTAGTGGATGATTTAAAAGATTTAGGACTACTTATTAGTATTGAAGAAATTACGCATTCAGTTGGTCACTCTGAAAGAACTGATGTTATGGTTGAACCATACTTATCTAAGCAATGGTTTGTTAAAATGCGTCCTTTAGCTGATAGAGTTTTAGAAAATCAAAAGGATAAAGATACAAAAGTAAATTTTGTACCACCACGTTTTGAAAAAATTATGAATCACTGGATGGAAATAACTTATGATTGGTGTATTTCCCGTCAACTTTGGTGGGGACATCGAATTCCAGCTTGGTATAAAGGTGATGAAGTTTATGTTGGTGTTAATCCCCCAGATGAATCTATGGGTGATGGATGGGTACAAGATCCAGATGTACTTGATACTTGGTTTTCTAGTGCCTTATGGCCATTTAGTACTCTAGATTATTTAGAAAATAGTCCATTATATCAAAGATATTATCCCAATAATGTTTTAGTAACAGGTTATGATATTATTCCATTCTGGGTAAATCGTATGACTTTCCAAGGATTGCATTTTACCGGCAAAAGACCATTTGAAAAATGTTTAATTCATGGTTTAATTCGTGATAAACAAGGTAGAAAGATGAGTAAATCATTAGGTAATGGAGTAGATCCAATGGATATGATTGAACTATATGGAGCTGATGCTCTAAGATATTATTTAACTACTTCATCTTCCCTTGGCATGGATATGCGCTTTGATGAAGAAAAATTAAAATCTACTTGGAATTTTATTAATAAATTATGGAACTCATCAAGATTTGTTTTAATGAATATTGATGGTTTAAAAGAAATCAAATTAGAAAATTTAAATAAGCAAGATAAATGGATTTTAACTAAATTAAATCATACAATCAAAGATGTTACTAAATATATGGAAAAATTTGAATTTAATAATGTTAATACTATTATTTATAGTTTTATTTGGAATGATTTTTGTGATAACTATATCGAAATGGCTAAATTTACTAGTAGTGAAGAGAATACTAAGAGTACGCTTTTATATGTTTTAACTTGTATACTTAAAATGTTACATCCATTTATGCCATATGTTACTGATGCTATATATGAAGAACTACCTGTAAAAGAAGAAAATATTATGATAAGTTCTTATCCAGTTTATGATAAAAAATTAGTATTTAAAGAAGAAGAAAGTAATATTGATGAAGTTATTGAATTTATTAGAAGTTACCGTAATACTTTAAAAGAAAATAATATATTTGGTAAATATCAAGTAAAAGTTAATTTTGATGATGAAATAATTATTAAAATGCTTAAACTTCAAGATCATCTAGTAAATGATGAACAAAATATAACAGCATTTAAAGTTACAACCAAGAATAAAGAAGCTATTATCTATTATGAAAAAGAAATTACGGAAGAAGATAAATTAATGATACAAAAACAAATTGAAGAATTAAAATTATCGATAAATAAAAGAGAAAATCTATTAAATAATGAAAACTTTGTAAATAAAGCTCCAAAAGAATTAGTTCAAAAAGAGAAAGATAAATTAGCTGAGGAAAAAGAAGAATTACAAAAATTAATGAATTAAGATACGAAAGTATCTTTTTTTATCGTTGTATAATTATTTAATCTAGTATATAATTTAAATAGAAAGAATTGAGTAGTATAATGAGAAGAAGATTAAAAAAGAAGGTAAAAATTTTTGCATTTATTGTAATAATAGCTATTATTACCTTTATTTTATTACCATCTAATAAAATAACTTATAAAGATAAAGAAGGAAAAAATGAAGGAGAAAAAGAAGTAGAAGTAGATAATACTTTATATTATGAGTGTTTGAAAAAGCCATTTACTGAAGAAGAACTTACAACTGAATTAAATGAAGAAATGAATAGTATTAATACTTTAATTGAGGATAATAAATATCGGGTTTCTGTTAAATATGAAGATTTAACGACAGGATTTACTTATAATTATGATGAGAATAAAGTATATTATGGAGCAAGTTTAATAAAATTAGTTGATGCCATCTATCTTATTAATAAAGCCATAAATGGGGAAATTAATTTAGATACCGAAACTGTAACATATACGAAAAATTATGTTAAAGCTAGTAGTAAAGGTATGGAAACAAGAACCCTTGGGGAAGATGTTTCCTTAAGAGATTTAATTACTTATGCTATAACTGTTTCTGATAATTCAGCTCATCATATGTTAATTGATTATATTGGTTTCAATAATTTACAAACTTATGGACGTAGTCTAGGAGCAAAAGTTATATTACAAGGTACTGATAAATTTGGCCATCAAACCGCAAGTGATACAAATATTTATTTAAAAGAAGCTTATAAAATTATTACGGAAAATGATGAATATGGACCATTTTTAAAAGAAATTATGGGTAATGATTATCGTAATAGTTATAATACTGATGATATTAAAATATATCATAAATATGGTAGTTGGGATGCTAATTATCATGATATAGGATTGAATTTAGACATTGAATATCCTTATGCTATTTCTATTTTAACTTTACATGAAGGTGGTAATTATAAAGAAGTTGTTCAAAATATTCACGAAGAAATAATTAACTTACATAATTCATTTCATAATAATCGTTTAAGTGTTTGTGAATCTTTAAAAAAATAAAAATTAAGTATTTCTAAATAAAATACTTTAGAGTATAATAGAGTTTATGAATACGATTGAAGGAAAATTTAAAAGTACAATATTTTATAATGATACTAATGGTTTTTTAGTATCTCTTTTTCGTGTATCTAAAAGTGATGATAAAAGTTTAGTTAAAAAAACAATTACTGTAACGGGTAATATCTTGGATTTAAAATTAGAAACTTTAGTATATTTAGCTGGTGAATTTATTAATCATGAAAAGTTTGGTAAGCAATTTAAATTTGATAGTTATGAATATATTATGCCTAGTGAAAATGATGATATTATTGCTTTTTTAAGTAGTTCCTTTATTAAAGGCTGTGGTGCCAAAACAGCGGAAAAGATAGTCGAAGTATATGGTTCTAAATCAATAGATATTATTAAAGAAAATAAATTTTCTTTAGATAAAATAGAGGGTATGAATGAAAGTAAAAGAGATAAAATATATGATTCAATTATTAATTATTCTAAAAGTTCAGATTTAATATTAAAACTTAAAAATATGGGATTTTCCATTGAAGAAGCAGGCAAAATATATTTAAAATATAAAGGTAATTTAGAAGATATAATAAATAATAATATCTATTTATTAAATGATGTAGTTGATTTTAAAAGATTAGATAATATTTTCTTAAATAATAATGAAGATAAACTTGATAAAAGAAGAGTAAAAGCATGTATAATAGAAACGATGAAATATATATCTATAAATAAAGGAGATATATATTATGAAAGTAGTTTAATATATGAAGTATTAGGTAAATTATATAATATAAATATCGATTATGAATTATTTAAAGATTATTTAAAAGAATTAGAAAATGAATTATTAATAGTTATTGATGAAGATAAATATTATTTACAAAATAATTATGAAGATGAAATGAAGATAGCGGAGTTACTTAAAAAAATAGATAGTAAAAAAGTAAGTAAAGATAATTATGATGATGAGATAAAAAAGTTAGAAGATAAATTAAATATTAGTTATAATGATGATCAAAAAAAGGCAATAACAAATGCTCTTAATAATAATATAACAATTATATCTGGTGGTCCTGGTACTGGTAAAACAACAATTATTAATGCCATTGTTAAATTATATATAAATAAGAATCGTTTAAATGAATTAGGAGTATTAGAAAGTATTGCTCTTTTAGCTCCAACTGGTAGAGCAAGTAAAAAAATGAGTTTAGCTACCTCACTTTCGGCATCCACTATTCACAGGTTTTTAAAATGGAACAAAGATACAGATAGTTTTGGTATTAATGAAAATTATCGAAATCCTCATAAACTTATAATTGTTGATGAAGTTAGCATGATTGATAATGCTTTGTTTGCTTCTCTTTTAAAAGGAATTAATAGTTATGTTAAGTTAGTTTTAGTGGGTGATATTAATCAACTTCCAGCTGTAGGTCCAGGTCTTGTTTTAAATGATTTAATTCATAGTGATTTATTTTCTTATATACCTCTTAATTTAATATATCGTCAAAGTGATAATTCTTATATACCATATTTAGCGAAAGAAATAAAAAATAAAGATTTAAGTGAAGAATTTATTACCAAAAAAGATGATTATAATTTTATCCCATGTAATAATGAAAATATCACAAAAACAATAATATCTATTGTTAAAAAAGGAATAGAAAAAGGATATGATGAAAATAATTTACAAGTATTAGTACCAATGTATAAAGGGGAAAATGGTATTGATAATTTAAATAAATTATTACAAAATATTTTTAATAAATCGGCAAGTAAAAGTATCGAGTATGGAGAAATTACTTATAGAGTAAATGATAAAGTGTTACAACTAGTAAATGATGCTGATAATAATGTATTTAATGGTGATATTGGTTTTATTATTGATATAAAAACGACATTCTTACCAAGAAAAAAAGAAATAATAATAATTGATTTTGATGGTAATATAGTAAATTATGAAAAGAAAAATTTGGGTAATATTAGACATGCCTATGCTATAAGTATTCATAAAAGTCAGGGTAGTGAATTTGACCATGTTATTATGCCAGTTACTTTTCAATATGGCCAAATGCTTTATAATAAATTACTTTATACGGGTGTAAGTAGAGCAAAGAAAAGTTTAATGTTAGTAGGAGATCCTAAAGCATTTTATAAAGGTATTTATAACGAATATGGTAATGGTAGACTTACTACTTTGGAAAATAAATTAAAAGATATATTTTATACATAAAATAATTTATAAATATCCATAATAGAAGTAGAGGTGGATAAATGAAAAAATCTAGTATGGTTAGCTTTGCTTTGGGTGCTATGAGTGCTCTTCCAATTTCTTATATGATTTTAAATAAAAATAAAATGAAAGCTAACAAAATAATGAATAATCTAATGAATAAAGCTGAAGAGTTTACAAATAATATGACTAAATAACAAATTAGTCATTTTTTAATTAACTATTTGCATAAATATGTAGTATAATTGTATTAAGGAAGTGGAATTGTGAAAAATAAAATTGACAAAGATATAAACAAACATGCATTAAATGAGGTAATTGATTTAACAAAAAGAATATTAAAAATTTTATATATTGTTTTTATTGCTTGTTTAATACTAGCATCAATTATTGCCTTTCAAAAGTTACATTTATTAAGTATTATATTAGAATTTATTTCTGTTATTAGTCCATTTTTTATTGGTTTTGTTGTAGCGTGGTTATTAAGACCTATAGTATTAAAATTAAATAAAAAGACTCACAATAATACTTTGAGTTCTATCTTGGTATTTGCTTTATTTGTTATTATCTTTATTGGTTTATTATATATATTTATTCCTACCGTTTATGATGAAGTTAATGAACTTGTTGGTATGCTTCCTGGTTTTGTTGAAAGAATTACAAAAGAAATTAATGAAATATTTACTTCCCTTGAAAGTAATGGCTTCAATTTAAAAGATTTCCAAGGCAAATTACTTGCTACAATCAATGATTATAGTAGTGATATTGCTAGTGATTTACCAAATACAATTATTAATTTTGTAATGGCTTTATTTAGTGGTGTAGGTACATTTGTGATGGGAACTATCATTGGTATTTATCTATTAATTGATTATGAAAATATTGGCAAATATTTTCAAAAAATAATACCATCTAAAATAAGTAATGATGTTAATTATTTATTCTCAAGAATTGGTACAGAAGTAAGGAAATGTGTTAATGGTACTTTTTTAGTAGCACTTATGGTATTAATTTGTGATTCGATTGGTTTTACTTTAGTTGGTTTAAAAGCACCAATCTTATTTGGTCTTATTTGTGGTCTTACTGATTTAATACCATTTATCGGTCCATATATTGGTGGTGGAATTGCTGTTATGGTTGGTCTTACTCAAGATCCTTTAATTGGTATTGGTGCCCTTATTATTTGTGTTATCGTTCAAATTATTGAAAACTATATACTTCAACCTATTGTTATGAGTAAAGCTAGTCAAACTCATCCAGTTATAATTATCATTGCTTTATTAGTGTTTGGTCATTTCTTTGGTATTATTGGTATGATTTTGGCAGCACCAATACTTACTATTTTAAGAGTATTAATTGAGTTTACGATTACGAAGATAAAAGCTAATAATTAAAATTAACTAGGGGAACCTAGTTTTTTATTTAAAAAATTTAATAATTATGGTATATTATATATGTTTAAGAAAATTAATTTGAGATGGAGGAATTATGAAAATATTTTTGATTGCTGGTAAAGCAGGTAGTGGTAAAGGTGAAGTAGCAAAATTTATTAAAGAATACTATATTTATAAATTACAAACTTGTGCAATTACTCAATATAGTAAATATATAAAACTTTTTGCTGAAGAATTAACTGATTGGGATGGTAATCCTAATACAAAACCAAGAACATATTTGCAACAACTAGGAGATCAAATTAGAGAAATTGATTCCAAATTTTTTGTAAACAGAATGATTGATGATATTAAAATATATGAAAAAGAATGCAATAATTTAGTTGTAAGTGATGTAAGATATCCTGAAGAAATAGAAGATATTAAATTAAATTATAATGATGTATATTCTATATATGTGGAAAATCAATTTGGTAATAGTAGTTTAACTTTAGAAGAACAAATGCATAAATCTGAAACAGCGTTAGAAAATTATAACGAATTTGATTATATTATTGTTAATGATGATTATAATACTTTAAAAGATAAAGTATTCAAAATATTAGAAGGAATAGAAGTAAAATGAAAAATTTAAAAGATTTATATATTGATTTTTTTATAAGTAAAAATCATAAACAAATTCCTAGTGCACCAGTTGTACCAGAAAATGATCCCTCAGTTTTATTTAATACAGCTGGTATGCAACCTTTAATACCTTATTTAATGGGAGAAAAACATCCATATGGTACTAGACTTTGTGATTATCAAAAATGTATTAGGACAAATGATTTAGATTCCGTTGGTGATACTACTCACCATACATTCTTTGAAATGTTAGGTAATTGGTCTTTAGGTGATTATTTTAAAGAAGAGTCAATTACTTGGAGTATGGAATTTTTAACCCAAGTATTAAATATTCCCAAAGAAAGACTAGCAGTAACTGTTTTTGCTGGTAACGATATTATTCCCTTTGACGAAGAAAGTTATAATAAATGGTTAAGTCTAGGTATAAGTGAGAATAAAATATGTAAAACAGTTGATGATAATTTTTGGATTGCTGGGGAAACTGGTCCATGTGGTTCTGATACAGAAATATTCTATTTTCGTAGTAATGATCCAATACCAGAAGAGTTTAATCCCGATGATGATAGATATGTTGAAATTTGGAATAATGTTTTTATGCAATATTATAAAGATGAAAATGGTAATGTTACTGAACTACCAAAGAAAAATGTTGATACAGGAATGGGTGTAGAAAGAACAACAGCCATATTGGAAGGAGTAAATGATAATTATCAATCTAGTATATGGAAAAATGTTATAAACAAAATAGAAGAAATATCTAAACTTCCTTATGAAGGTAATGAAACATCTATGCGTATTATTGCTGATCATATTAGAACGGCTGTATTTATTAGTGCTGATCCTTCTTCAATTAAACCTAGTAATACTGATCAAGGATATATATTAAGAAGAATTATTAGAAGAGCAATTAGACATGCTAAGAAATTAAATATTGATATTAATAGTAATTGGGAAGAAGAAATTGCTAGAATAATTATTAATGAGTATAAAGGATATTATCAAGAGTTAAATGATAATGAAGAAGTTGTATATGAAGTATTAAAAAATGAAAAAGTTAAATTTAATAGAACACTTGAAAAAGGTTTAAGAGAATTTGAAAAAGTTACTAAAAATAATCAAAATATTGATGATTTAACAGCATTTCATTTATATGATACTTATGGATTTCCTATTGAACTTACAATGGAACTTGCTAAAGAACGTAATTTACAAGTAGATATTGAAGGATTTCATCAAAGATTTAAAGAACATCAAGAATTATCTAGAAAAGAATCTGCTGGCAAATTTAAAGGCGGTTTAGCAGGCAATAGTGAAATTGAAACTAAGTATCATACAGCGACTCATTTACTTAATGCTGCCCTAAAAGTAGTAATAAATAAAGACGTTCATCAAAAGGGTAGTAATATAACTAGTGAAAGAATGCGATTTGATTTTAGTTGTGATCATAAATTAAGTGATGATGAATTAAGACAAACTGAAGATTTAGTTAATAAATGGATTCAAGAAGGATTAGATGTAACTGTGGAAGAGATGCCTAAAGAAGACGCTATTAAAAGTGGAGCTGAATGTATGTTCATAGAAAAATATCCTGACATTGTTACTGTTTATTCCATTGGCGACGTCTCTAAAGAATTATGTGGAGGACCACACGTTAAAAATACTAGAGATTTAGGTCATTTTAAAATTTTAAAAGAAGAATCATCAAGTGCTGGCGTAAGAAGAATTAAAGCAATATTAGAATAAATGAGGTCAAATTTGACCTTTTTTACATTTATTTTTAAATTAGTAATTGATTAATATTTTAGTTTCAGTTATAATTATAATAAGGGAAGTGAAGAAATGAATAATAAAGGGTTCGTTTTTGTTGAAACAATAATTGTTACTGTTATTCTAACGAGTTCTTTACTTCTACTTTATTCGACATTTTATAATATTTTGCAATCAGAAAAGACTCGTGTTTATTATGATGATATCAATTATATTTACCGGTCTCAATATCTTAAACGAGAGTTATTAGAGTTGCCGGGTATTGAAGCATTGTACTCAGATTTTACTGAATCAAGTAATAGGGAAGCAATGAGAGTTATTGGTATCGATAATATAAAAAATGTTGTTTCTGATAGTAAAGCAGTTGACCATTTTATGAATATGTATAATGATTATGAAGTAAGACAGATAATTTTACTTAAAGATAGTTATATTAGCAAAATTCAAAATGAATGTATTAAGAAAAAAAATTATAGTGCTGATGGATGTTTAACGTTATATGGAATTGCTGATGATAATCTAATGGAATATTTTGAATCAATGTATATATATATAAATACAGATTATGTATTATTATTTGAATATACTTCATGTGATTTAAACAACAATTGTCGAAATTATTATAGTTGGGTGAGTGTGAAATTATGAAGAAAAAAAATGGATTTATTTCAACAACTTTAGAGTTTTCATTCTTTGGAACAGTATTATTATTATTAACTTTTTTATTATCGTCATATGCAAGAACGGACTTCTTACTTGAAGAATATAAAAAGGAATTAAAGGATCCAGATCCTGATCCGATTGTTGATGAACCTGATGAACCGAACATAGGTGATATAATGGATATAAATTTATACATTTATGCTAAAGAAGATGAGTATTCTTCATATAAATTAGTTGATAAAGTGCCTGATTCATCATATACTTTAGAAAATAATCTTTCTTTTTGCGCAGATGCATCTATTTGTACAGATGAATCTAGTTGTATGGATGAATCAAATAAAAATCTTAAAGAATTTAATAAAGATGAATATTCGATAGCTTTAATTGGCGATAAGATATTAGTTTCAGTTCCAAGAAGAGCTATTTGTAAAGTTTATATTTATCGTGGTTTATCTGATATTAATTTACGTTTTTGGGTAAATGATATAGATACTGAGGATAATATCAATGATAATAACTTTGTTGTATCTGCTGATGAACCAACTGGTTCATATACTTACTTAAAAGATAAACTAAAGTGTTCTACCCTTGATGGTGTTAAACTAGATAATCCTAGCAAATATGTAACATATGATACAACTACTAAATCGTTTACACTTGAGAGTGATCAAAAAATAGTTTGTGATGTTTATTTCCTAAAAAATAATAGATAGAATATAGGTATTAAATATGAGATTGAATAAAAAAGGAATTAGTATAATTGAGTTATTAATTACAATTATTTTAATTAGTATAGTATTAGTTTTCCTTTTTCAATTATTAGTAGACATTGAAAATGAAACGGAAAGTAATAATTATTCATATAATAACCAACTAAATAGAATGGATGCTTTATTTAAAATAGATAAAGATTTAAATACGTTGAATCCTGATAAAACTTTAGTTAGACTTACTAAACTTGCAATTAAAGATCCAAGAACTGAGATTCCATTTGATATAACATTTACCTTAAAAGATTCTGAAGGTGGCAAAAAAGATGTCAATTTTCAAGTTAAATATGATGAAGGTAAATATTCTATTAAATATTTAGGATATGATGGTAACAATACAACATGGAATATGAAAAACGTTGAATTTGATCCTTGTGGTCGATTTGTTCTTGGTAAATCTGATAAAAGATTTTATATACGTTTGAATATTTTTGTTTATAATAAACCTGAACATGAAAGAAATAATCGAGATTATAATAATTTAATTGATGATTTTGAATTTGTAATGACTGGTGATATATACGATATTGAAGTTGGTTCTGATAATTGGCTTAATAAAGTAAGTAATGATGGTATTTATCGTGGTTATTTTGGAAATAATTGTCCAGCATAAACAACTAAATATAATAAAACACTGATAATAGAATGTAATACTCGTCCCATAAAGAAGTTTTGATATTTTATTTTCTTATCATCTAGTAATGCTAAAACTTGAGTATGGATGGATAAACCGCCAAAGGATATAAAAGAGATTGCTAAGATCTCTTTTAATATGCTTATATATTGTAATCTAGGTATATAATTTAAGAATTGGGTTATTTCTAATAATCCTTTTAAAAGAGCAATATTTAGATGATTAAGATTAAAAGTTGTTATAATTAGATTTGTAATAATCATATAAAAAGATATTGTTCCTAAAATTATTAATAAAGTATTAATACTATTTTTTATTGCTTGGGGAATTGTCTCTAATAAATTTACTTTTATTTCTATATTATTATATTCATTTTCTATATTATTACCTTTTCTTATTAGTAAGCCAATTATGAGATTACTTATATAATGAATAATAATTATTTTAATTGTGATGGTTTTATTGAAGGAAAGAGACAAAATATTATATAAAAATAAAGGATTAGAAAAATAAGTATATGCCATTAATTTATTTGCATCATCTAAACTTATTCTTTGTAATTTGTACATTTTGATTATTATATATGTACTTGCAGGAGTTCCACATAAAATTGATAATAAAAATATTTCACCACTTTTTGAAGAAGTATTAAATATTTTATTAAAAAGCTTATTGAAATATTTTGTAAATGGGTCTAATAAATCTAAGTTAACAACTATATCACTGATAATAAACATAATAAATAATGATGGAAATACTTTATGTAACCATAAGCTATAAGCATCCATAATGGTTCTTTCTAATGTATAATTATATTTAAATAATAAAAAGATTAAAAAAAATAGTAAAAATATTGTGAAAATTTTTTTAATTTTATTCATAAGATACCCTCAAAGTGTTATAATGTATTAGGTGACTATTGTATGTTCAATAAAATATATGAAAAAGTAAAAAAATTTTTAAAAGAAAATTATAAATTTTTAATTGCTGTTTTTTTAATTATATTCATTTTTAATTTTGAATTTCCTTATGTAATTTATCGTAGTGGTGGTGTTATTGATTTAAAAGACAGATTAGAGATAAAGAAAGACTTTGAACAAGAGGGTTCTTTATCTATGAGTTATGTAACCGCGATGAAAGGAACATTACCTTTTATTTTACTATCTTATGTTATACCTGATTGGGATTTAATGCCTTTAGAAGAAATAACCGATGAAAAAAATTATGATAAAGTTATTGAAGTAGGTAAAGTTTATTTAAATGAAGGAATTGATAATGCTAAAATGGCAGCCTTTAGTTTATCTGATTATGATGTTACTATCACTAATACAATTAATTCTGTATTATTTATAAGTGATAAAGCGAAAACAGATATTTTAGTTGGTGATGAAATAATAAGTGTTGATGGTAAGAATGTTAATTCCTTAGATGATTTAAAAAGTTATATAAATACTTTAAAGGAAAAAGATAAAGTTACAATTAAGGTTAAACATGGTGATAAAGAATACGATAGATATGCTTATGTTTATTATGAAAAAGAGGATGATTCTTTAAAAATAGGTGTAGCATTTAAACCTTATTATGAATATGAAACAGAAATACCAGTTAATATAAAGATGAAAAATAATGAATCAGGTAGTAGTGGTGGGCTTATGATGGCTTTACAAATATATAATGCTTTAACCGAAGAAGACATTACTAAGGGTTATGATATAGCAGGTACAGGATCTATTAATAGTGATGGTACAGTTGAAGAAATTGGTGGTGTTAAATATAAGGTTTTAGGAGCTAGTAAAAAAGGTATAGAAATATTCTTATGTCCAAAAGAAAACTATAAAGAAGCAATGGATGTTAAAAAGAAAAGAGATTTAGATATTGAAATAGTTAAAGTTAGTACTTTGGAAGATGCCATTAATTATTTAAATAGTTTATAGGGAAGTAATTACTACTTCCTTTTAATTTCATAATTTGTTATAATTTTAATATGGTGATTATATGGAGTTTGTAAAAAAATATAATTTAGAAAAAATAGATAAAAAATTATTAGATGAAGCTTTAACTCATAGTAGTTATTCTAATGAACACAAAGATACAAATAATTATGAAAGATTAGAATTTTTAGGTGATGCAATTTTAGAGTTTATTACTAGTGAATATTTTTATAATAATACTAATTATAAAGAAGGTATTATGACTAAGAAAAGAGCTAGTTTTGTTTGTGAACAAGCCCTAGCTCATTATGCAAAAGATATTGGTTTAGATAAATATATAAAAGTAGGTCATGGGCAAGAAGGAAATATTAACGATACAATAATTGCTGATGTTTTTGAAAGTGTTTTGGGAGCTATTTATTTATCTTTTGGTATAGATTTTGCTAAAGATTATATTTATAAAATAGTTATTCCTTATATAGAAAAAGATTTTGTTTTTTTTGGTGATTATAAGTCTTTATTACAAGAATATGTTCAAACGGATAAGAAATCACTTGAATATGTATTAGTTAATGAATATGGTATGGATCATGATAAAACTTTTGAAGTAGAAGTTAAAATTGATGATATAATCTATGGTAAAGGTATAGGTAAGAGTAAAAAGGAAGCTGAACAAAAGGCAGCATTTGATGCTTATAAAAAGTCAGTAAAATAAAGGTGTATTATGTATTTAAAGAGTATTAGATTAGAGGGATTTAAATCGTTTGCTAATAAAACGATATTTGAATTTAATAAAGGAATTACAGCAATTGTTGGTCCCAATGGCAGTGGTAAAAGTAATATTGTTGATGCTGTTCGTTGGGTTTTAGGAGAACAATCTTTAAAGTCACTTAGAGGTGGCAATAATATGAGTGATGTTATCTTTAGTGGTTCTGATTATAAAGAAGCATTAAATAAAGCATCAGTTACATTGACATTTGATAATAGTGATAAATATTTAAATAGTGAATTTTCCGAAGTAGAAGTAAAAAGATGTGTTTATAAAAGTGGGGAAAGTGAGTATTATTTAAATAATACGAAAGTTAGATTAAAAGATATAACAGAGTTGTTTATTGATACAGGAGGAGGCATGGATGCCTTTAACATTATTTCCCAAGGCACAGTTACTGATATTGTTAACTATAAACCAAATGAAAGAAGATGGATATTTGAAAGCGCTGCAAGAGTATCTAAGTATAAAAAGAGAAAAGAAGAATCTTTAAGAAAACTAGAAAAAACTCAAGATAATTTGAATAGTGTTAATTTAGTTATTCAAGAATTAGAAACTAGCTTAGATCCTTTAAGAGAACAAGCAGAAGTAGCTAAAAAATATTTACAATATAAAGATGAACTTAAAAATAATGAGATAGCATTAATTACAAATGATATTACAACTTTAAATAAAGAATATACAACACTAAAAGATAGAGAAGAAGAGTTAAAAACAAAACTTGATTCAATGCAAAAAGCTGTTAATAATGAAAATATTGATAAACTTAAATTAGAAATATATAAAATAGATGATGAATTAAGTACGAAAAATAGACAATTATTAAATTTAACAGAAGAAATTAGTAAACTTGATAGTGAAAAAAGAATTACAATTGAAAGAACTAAATATGAATATAGTGAAGATAAAATAAAAAATAATTTAATTAATTTAAGAGAAGAAGAATTAAATTTAATTAAAGAAATAGAAATATTAAATAATGAAATAGATAATTTAAATCAAACTATTAAAGATAAAAATACTAATTGTTCTAATATTAATTTAGAATATAAAAATATTAATTTAAGGAAGAGTACTTATAATAGAGAATTAGAAGATTTAAATAAAGAAAAATTAAATATTGAAAATAAAATAGATATCTTAGAAAGTAATATTTTAAATAATGAAAAATTACCATTAAGTGTTAAGAATATTTTAAATAATGATCGTTTAAAAGGTATTCATAATACCATTGGTAATATAATTAGTGTCAAAGATGAATATTTAATGGCTTTAGATGTTATTTTATCTTCATCTGCTAATTTCATTGTTGTAGATAATGAAGAATGTGCTAAAAATGCCATTAATTACTTAAAAGAGAAAAATATTGGTAGAGCTACTTTTTTACCTCTTAATATTATTAAATCACGTTATTTAGATGAATATACAATAAATAAATTAAGTAATATTAAAGGTTTCGTTGGAGTGTTATCTGATTTAGTAAGTTATGATAAAATATATCAAAATATTATTGAAAATCAACTTGGTAATGTTATTGTCACAAATACGATTGATGATATGAATAATATAGCTAAAGTTACGGATTATAAATATCGAGTAGTATCCCTTGATGGTAGTATTATTTATTCTGGTGGTATTATAAGTGGTGGTACTAATAGAAAGAATACTAATATTAATTTAAAGAAAGAATTAGAAGATAATAAAAATAAATTAGATAATGTAATTAAAAAGATTAATATTAGAGTAAATGAATTAAAAACATTAGATGATGATTATGTAATTATCAGTAATAATTTAAATAATATAAATTTAGAATTAGTTAATTTAAATACTACTAAAGAAAGTAAAATGAATAATTTACATACCTTAGAAGATAAATTAAAAATTACGAAAAATGATATTGAAGGTATGACCAATTTACAAGGAAATGTTATTGATAAAGCCTTAGATAATATTATGGAACAATTAAATAATTTAAATATTGAAAAAGAAAAACTAGAAAATAATGTTGAATTATTAAAAGAAAAGAAAAATGATTATAATAATGAATTAGATATTTTAGAAAAAGAAAATACTAAAGTTAATAGTGAATATAAAAGTGTATCGAATGAACTTAATACAGTTAGTGTTGATGTTGGTAAACTTAATGTTAAACTAGATAGTTTACTTCTTACTTTAAATGAAGATTATAGTATGACTTATGAATATGCTAAAGAAAATTATGATTTAGATATTGATGTTGATCTAACAAGAAAAACAGTTAATAAATTAAAAAATGAAATTAAATCTTTAGGAGAAGTAAATACTGGTAGTATTAGCGAATTTGAAAGAATTAATACAAGATATGAATTCTTAGTTAATCAAAAGAATGATTTAGAAGTATCAATGGAAAATCTTCATAATATTATTGCTGATATGGACAATATTATGGTTGAGAAATTTAAAGATACCTTTAATAAAGTTAGTGAAGAATTTAGTAAAGTATTTAAGATTATGTTTCAAGGTGGTATGGGTAAGTTAGAATTAACTGATCCGAGTGATTATTTAAATACCGGTATTGAGATGATTGTGGTGCCACCAGGTAAAAAAATTCATAATACCCAAAGTTTATCGGGTGGTGAAAAATCTCTTACAGCGATTTGCTTATTATTTGCTATTCTTAATGTTTCAACAGTACCATTTATTATTTTAGATGAAGTTGAAGCAGCTTTAGATGAAGCAAATGTTGATTTATTTGGTGAATACTTAAATAAAAAGAAATTAGATAGTCAATATATTTTAATTACTCATAAAAAGAGAATGATGGAATATGCTGATGTTCTATATGGTATAACAATGCAAAATGCTGGTATTAGTAAAGTAGTGGGTGTTGAACTGGAAAATGTTAAGTAAGTTATTTAAAAGATAACTTACTTATTTTTTTGACAAATAATGACAAGTTTTGTCGAAAGTATTGCTATTTCAATAAATTTGTAATTAAATAGCATTTTAAGAAAGTTTAATTATATTTATAATTATAGTATAATTAAAAAGAGGTGGAACAAATGTTAAAACTTAAAAATGTATCCAAATATTATTATCAAGATGGAGTAATTGCCTCAGGTATTAATAAAGTTAATTTAGAGTTGTTTTTAGGTGAATTTGTGGTTATAACTGGTGAATCTGGAAGTGGCAAATCAACTCTTTTAAATGTTTTATCTGGTCTTGATACTTATGAAGATGGAGAAATGTATATAAATGGGGAAGAAACTAGCCATTATACGGAAAAAGATTATTTAGAATATCGAAAGAAATATGTTAGTAATATTTTTCAAAATTTTAATTTAGTTAATAGTTATACCGTATATCAAAATATTGAATTAGCTATGCTTATGAATGGCTATAATAAAAAAGATATTAAAAAGAAAGTAAATGAATTAATAAATAAAGTTGGCTTACAAAAATATCGTAATACCAGGACTTCTAAACTATCTGGTGGCCAAAAACAAAGAGTAGCTATAGCAAGAGCTCTTGCATATGAAACACCAATCATTGTCTGTGATGAACCAACAGGTAATTTAGATAGTAAAGCTTCCTCAAGTATTTTAGAACTACTTTATGAAATATCTAAAAATAAATTAGTAATTGTTGTTACTCATAATAAAAGTGAGATTGTTAAATATGCTACAAGACTAATTAGAATGCATGATGGTAAAATATTAGAGAATAAAGTTGTAAAAGAAATTAATTTAGATTCAGAAATAAAAGAACATAGTATAGAGCATATTAGTACATATTCTAAAATTAAATTAGGTATTAGAAATGTCTTTAATTTACCGGTTAAATTTTGTTTAATGTTTGCTATTTTTTCATTAATAATTTTTAATTTATTTAGTAACTATGGTAGTCTTAAAAATAATGAAGATACTGAAAGTGCTTTTGCATATACAATGTATTTTACTAATGGTAGTGATTTAAGAATAGTTTTAAAAAAAGAAAATAAAGAACCATTTAATAATGATGACTATAATTTAATAAAAAATATTGAAGGAATAGATTATGTTGTGGAAAACGATATCTTAAATGATTATGAATTGTTTTTAAGTGGTGATAATGAATATTTAGATGGTACTATTTATCCCAAAGAAATAGATAAAGTTTCTATAGGTAGAATGCCTACAAGTGATAATGAACTTGCTTTAATTGTAAGTAAAAATAATAGTTATATTAAATATATTGAAGATAGTATTTTAAATCAAGAGTTTCATTATGATAATTTTAATAATAACAATAAAGTAAAAATAACCGGTATATTATACCTTGATCATTATAATGATTATAGTTATGGTTTTTATTTAAGTGATTCTTTATATAATAAAATAATACCTTATATTAATAGTAGTTATATTAATGAAAAGGTTAGTTTAAAGAATAATGATATGGGCGATTATTTTACATTTGTACCTAGTAAAAATGTAGCAAAAAATGAAGTATATATTAGTGAAGAATTTAATTATTTATGTGAAAATAATAATTGTCAAAATGCTAAATTAAACATTAATTTCTTCAATATTTATTTTAATAATAATGAGAAATTTGTAATAAAAAATGTATATAATAAAGATAATTTTAAAAAATTATCTGATAATGAATATGAAGATGAATATACAATCGTTATGAATGAAGAAGATTATAATAATGTATTTAATTTAAAAAACTATCAAAGTAGTGTTTTTGTAAAAGATATTAAAGATTTAAAAGAAATTAGTACTAAGTTAAATGAATTTGGTTATGAAACTTTATCATTAAGAGATGCTAAGGTTAATGATTTTGCAATAATTGAACAAGTATATGGAATATTTAATTTAATCATAACAATTATTTTAGTAGCTACGGTCTTCTTTATTACTTATTTTATTATTAAAATTATATACAAATCACGTAATAGTTATTATGCTACTTTAAGAAGTTTAGGGGCTAGTTTTAAGGAATGCGTAAGTATTTTAAGAAATGAAATAGTATGTTTTGCTAATCTTAGTTTTATCTTCTTCCTTATTTTAATTAAACTTATTAAAAGTAATATCATAAAATATGAATATTTATATAATTTAGTTAAATATATTGAGATAAGAGAATATATTTTAGTTTATTTAATAATATTATTTATTTCTATATTAATATCATATCGATATGGTCGCAAAATATTTAAAGAATCAATTATGAAAAATTATGGAGAAAGGATTTAACTATGATAAGAGTAGAGAATGTAAACAAATATTTTAATCGCCATAAAAAGAATCAAATTCATGTTATTGATAATACCACCCTTAATTTTTCTAATAATGGTTTAGTGGCAATTTTAGGTCCATCTGGATGTGGTAAAACCACCCTTTTAAATACTATTGGTGGTTTAGATAAAGTTTCTAGTGGTAATATTTATATTGATGGTAAGAAAATTACGAAAAGAACTAGTCATAAAATTGATGAAATAAGAAATCTAAATATCGGTTATATTTTTCAAGATTATAAATTAGTCGATAATTTATCAGTTTTTGATAATGTTGCTTTGTCATTAAAATTAATTGGTATTAAAAATCCAGAAGAAATTAATAAACGCGTTATGTATGTCCTTGAGAAAGTTAATATGGCTAGATATAAAAATAGACCAGCCAATATGCTTTCTGGTGGAGAAAAACAAAGAGTAGGTATCGCAAGGGCATTAGTTAAGAATCCCAAAATCATTTTAGCTGATGAACCAACAGGTAACTTAGATAGTAAAAATAGTTTAGAAATAATGAATATCATAAAAAGTATTTCTAATAAATATTTAGTAATATTAGTAACTCATGAAGAAGAATTAGCTAGATTCTATGCAACGCATATCGTAGAATTAAAAGATGGTAAAGTAGAGAAAAATTATGAAAATAATAGTGATAAAGTCTTAAATTATGAAATTGAAAATCATATTTATTTAAAAGATTTTAAAGATATTCAAAATATACATAATGATAATTTAAATATTGATGTTTATCGTAATAATAATGAAAAATTGAATATTAAGATAGTTTTTAAAAATGGGAATATATATATAGAAAGTGATGCAAGTAATAAAATAGAAGTTATTGATAATGCTTCTAATATTGATTTAATTGATGATCATTATAAAGAAATAAAAGAAGTAAAAGCAATTGATTATGATATAGAAAGTATTAGTAGTGATATTAAAACTAAATATAGTAGTATATTTAAATTTGCATCATTCATAAAATATGGGTTTAAAAAGATATTAGATTATCCAGTATTTAAAAAGATATTATTGTTAGGATTCTTTTTATCAGGTGTTTTCATTATGTATTCGGTATCATCTATTTTTGCTACAACTAATATAAAAGATGAAGATTTTATAAATGTAAATAAAGAATATTTAAATGTTAATGCTAAATTAAAAGGAGAAGATTATAATAAATATAAAGAATTAGAAGATATAAATTATATTTTACCAAGTAATAGTATTATTAATTTCCGTTTATTTTATGATAAATATTTACAAACAAGTGATGCTTATGGTATTTTAAAGGCTTCATTAAGTGATGTTGATATGTTAAAAGACGAAGATATATTACTTGGAAGACTACCACTTAATGATTATGAAGTAGTAGTAGATAAGTTTACTTTAGAGAGATTTATTAAAGAGAATAATACTGGTTCCTCAGGATTTTTTATAGTAGAAGATTATTTGAATCATGAAATATATTTAAATAAAATGAAGAAATTTGTTATTGTGGGAATTACTAATTTAAATGAACCAAATATATATGCTAACAAAGAGATGTTTATTAATATGATAGCTAATAGTTTTTCTGAATTTGATTATATGGAAGATACTAATAGTGATCAATTATTAGATTATCGATTATTTAATGAAGATATTAAATTAGTAAAGGGTAATTATCCAGTAAATGATTATGAAGTTATATTGAATAAAAACTTAGAATTTGAATATAAAATTGGTGATACATTAGATTATACAGTTAATATGCAAAAGTTAAAAGTAGTTGGATTTTATGAAACATCTAATAATTTAAATTATAATGATAAATTAACAAATAAAAATACTATCGAATATGATTTAAATGATAATAGTAGAGAATATGTAATATATAGTAAAGATAAAAATAAAACTTTAGATTATTTTCAAAAGTTAAAGATTAATATTAAAGATTCATATGATTATGATAAAAGCAATTACATTGAAGAACAAAAAGATTATATAATAGGAACTCTTACTATTTCCTTTGTTATTTTAGGTATTTCTTTAATAGAAATATATTTAATGATTAGATCATCATTCTTATCAAGAATAAAAGAAGTTGGTATTTTAAGAGCTATTGGGGTTAAAAAAAGTGATATTTATAAGATGTTTTCGGGTGAAATTATTGTTATAACGATTTTATTTAGTACACCAGGAATATTATTTATTGCTTATATTTTATCTTGTTTAAGAAATATTGAATTATTACAAAAAATGTTTATGGTAAATCCATTTACAATATTATTAAGTATTATAATTGTTTTAATTTTCAATGTTATTGTAGGTTTAATTCCAGTATATAATACGATTAGGAAAACGCCAGCATCAATTCTTTCTAGAAATGATGTCGATTAAAAAAGATTCCAAAATTTTTGGAATCTTTTATCTACTATGATTGATATTTTCTAAATATTGTGGAAATTTTTGGAGTGCTTCTTCTAATTTTACATCATAATCATTTATAACTTGATCTCTCAAATCATAATCAACATCATCAATACGACTTGTACCAAATAATTCAATTGTATTTTTAATTAAATTATTCATAGCTTGAATTGCATCATCTTTATTATTACCCCATGAAACTTGAGTTGAATAAGAAATATCACTTTCACATAGTGCAAGTTGTCTTCTTAATTCATATGCTTTTTCTAAGATAGTCATTATTAATCTCTCCTTTAATATAAGTATAGCAATAAAATAAACAAATGACTAGTAAAGTGACAAAATTTGACAGAAATAAACATTAAAAAAACTAGCAATTGCTAGTAATCTTTTAATTTGGTGACCCGTACGGGATTTGAACCCATGAATGCATGCGTGAAAGGCATGTGTGTTCAACCACTTCACCAACGG
>CANRQF010000013.1 GCA_947632715.1 uncultured Bacilli bacterium
AAGCATAACATTTAATAGTTATACTTCTTACATCCCCTCTTTTTTTATTTTTGTCTAAATTTTGGGGTACAGTTCAAATGAAGAAAAAAATAACTTCTTTTTTTTTATTATATAGGTTATAATTATCATAGGTGTTATAAATGAAATGGATTATTAATGATTATAATATATTAGAAATTTTATTAGTTACATTTCTAGTTAGTGCAATTTTAGTACCAATTTGTCAAAAAATCGCTCATCATATTGGGGCAATCGATATGCCAAATGAAAGAAAAGTTCATACAAAACCTATGCCAAGATTAGGTGGCCTAGCTATATATATTGCATTCTTAGTTGGTTACATTTTATATGGTGAATTAACTACTCAAATGATATCGATTTTAATTGGTTCATTTATAATTCTTCTTATTGGTATTTTTGATGATATTAAACCAATAAGAGCCAGATATAAATTTTTAGTTCAAATAGTAGCAGCTTTAATTGTGGTTATCTATGGTAGAATGTATTTTGATGAAATTACATTTTTAGGGTTACATCTTCATTTTAATAAAGTTATTAGTTATATTTTATCAACATTCTTTGTTGTAGCAATATCTAATGCCATTAATTTGATTGATGGTTTAGATGGCCTTGCTGGTGGTATCAGTACAATTTATTTTTTAACTATTAGTATTATTGCTTTTTTATTACAAAAATTAGGTGGCTTAGATATAATTTTATCTTTAATAATGTTAGGATCAACTTTGGGATTCTTAGTTTGGAATTTTCCACCGGCTAAAATATTTATGGGTGATTCAGGTAGTTTATTTTTAGGCTTTATGATTGCAGTTATTGCTTTAGTTGGTTATAAAGTAGCAACATTAACTACCCTTATAATACCAATAACTATTTTATCAGTACCAATATTTGATACATTACTTGCAATATTAAGAAGACTTATAAAACATAAGAGTATTGGTTCCCCAGATAAAGAACATTTTCATCATCAATTATTAAAATTAAAATTTTCACCAAGAATGAGTATAATTGTTATATATCTAATTAATTTATTATTTTCAGTAGTATCTATTTCTTATGTAACTCATCATACAAAGATAGCGATAGTTATTTATGTACTTTTAATGATTCTTTTATTATTTATTATTTTAAAAACAGATATTTTATATACTCATAAAAAGAAGGAGAAGAAAAAATGAATATATTTGTAACAGGTTGTACAGGTTATATTGGAAGTCATACTTGTGTTGAATTACTTAATGCTGGATATAATGTAATTGGTCTTGATAATTTCAGTAATAGTAAAAGAGAAGTACTTGATAAAATAAAACAAATAACTAACAAAAAAATTAAATTTTATGAAGGAGATATGTTAGATGAAAGCATCCTTGATAAAATAATGAATGAAAATAACATTGATGTTGTGGTTGATTTTGCAGCATATAAAGCAGTTGGTGA
The DNA here is from genome assembly GCA_947632715.1 of uncultured Bacilli bacterium. GTDB lineage: Bacteria > Bacillota_I > Bacilli_A > RF39 > UBA660 > SIG200. The sequence continues at coordinate 1,456 of CANRQF010000013.1, forward strand.
TAGTGTTGTTAAACCAATTAGTTATTATATTAATAATGTAAGTAGTGTTCTAACTTTAATTAAAGTTATGCAAAAACATAATGTTAAAAAATTAATATTTAGTAGTAGTGCAACTGTTTATGGTAAACAAGATATTATGCCTATTACTGAAGAAATGCCAATTGGTAATACGACAAATCCATATGGTACTAGTAAATTATTTGTAGAACATATTTTAAATGATTTAAGTATTGCTGATCCTGAATTTAAAATTATAGTCTTTAGATATTTTAATCCCGTTGGAGCTCATCCATCAGGTTTAATTGGTGAAAATCCAAATGGTATACCTGCTAATTTAATGCCTTTTATAGCTAAAGTAGCTACTAAAGAATTAGAATGTTTAAGTGTCTTTGGTGATGATTATGATACTTTAGATGGTACTGGTGTAAGAGATTATATTCATATTGTTGATTTGGCTAAAGCTCATCTTAATGGCATTAATAAATTAAATAATATGAATGAAGGTGGATTACTTGTTTATAATTTAGGTACTGGTAAAGGTTATAGTGTTTTAGAAATGATTAAAACATTTGAAAAAGTAAATAATGTTACAATAAATTATAAAATAGCTCCAAGAAGAAGTGGTGATATCGATACTTGCTATGCTGATTCAAGTAAAGCTAGTAAAGAACTGGGATGGACAGCTTCATTAAATTTAGAAGATATGTGTAAAGATGCTTATAATTTTGTTATAAATAATAAGTAAAATATGAAAGTCCTTTGATTTTCGTGTAAAAGCATAACAAAAGTCCTTTGATTTTCGTGTAAAAACACGTAAAAAAGTCCTTTAATTTTCGTGAAAATGATTGCAAATAGACTTAAATAAGAGTATATTTGGATTAGGTGAAAGTTCATGAAAAGGTTAATTTATGATGATTTATTAAAATGGAAAAATGAAAAATTAAATATTAAACCATTAATAGTATTAGGAGTTCGTCAATGTGGAAAAACATATATAATTGATGAATTTTGTCGTAAAGAATATAAAAACTATAAATATGTAAATTTATTAGAGGATAAAGAAATTGTAACATTATATAATTCTAATATGAATTCAACAGAAAAATATAATAGATTAAAAATTCTTTTAAATTTTGATTTTGAAAAAGAAGACTCTATTGTATTTTTTGACGAAATTCAAGAGTCAGAACAATTGATTTCTGAATTAAAATATTTTTGTGAAAAGCATAACAATGTTAGAATTGTTTGTGCAGGTTCATTGCTAGGTATAAAATTAAAAAGATTTAATGCCTCTTTTCCTGTTGGCAAGATAAAAATGTTAAATATGTATCCAATGAGTTTTGAAGAATTTTTATATGCTATGGATCAATATTTACTTGTTAATTTAATATATGAATGTTTTGAAAAAAACAAAAAAATTGGTAAAGAAGTACATGAAAAGGCTTTAAATTTATATAGAATTTATTTGATAACTGGTGGAATGCCTGAAAGTATTAATAATATGGTTAGTATTAATGCTGATTATATTAAATATGATGTCAATATAATAAAAGATATAGTGGATTCATATTTTAAAGACATGAATAAATATGTTTTGAATGATAACGAAGCTTTAAAAATTAATAGAGTTTATAATTCATTACCATCACAACTTACTAATATATCTAAAAAATTTCAATATTCTAATATACATAAAGACGCTAGAGAAAGAGAATATGCTACTGCAATTGATTGGCTAGAGGCTAATAATATGATTTTACGATGTAAGTGTATAAATAATCCAGATATTCCTTTAGAAGGATTTGTTAACGAAGAAACATTTAAATTGTATTTAAGTGATATTGGTATATTGAATAATTTACTTAAAATAAGATTAGAGGATATTTTAAATGATAATGTCTCATTATACAAAGGTGTAATTGCAGAAAATTATGTAGCAACCGAACTTTTAGTAAATGGATATAATTTATATTATTGGAAAAATAATGCTACAGCAGAAATAGATTTTTTAATATATAATAATGATGGTATAATACCTATTGAAGTAAAAGCAAATAATAATACTCAATCAAAAAGTTTAAAAATTTATATGCAAAAATATAATCCTAAGTATGGTATAAGAATAAGTACAAAAGAATTTGGATATGATAATAAGAATAAAATAAAAAGTATACCATTATATGCAACTTTTGCTATAAAAAATAAATAAATGATTATACTAATATAGTAAATAAAGTGTTTACTATATTTTTATTATATTTGTATAATTAATATAAATAGTATATAATTAATTTGAGGTAGTTTTATGAAATTGAACAATAAAAAAGTTAAAAAAGCTAAGAGAATATTCTCTATAATAATAGGTATTCTTTTACTTGTTTCTATATATATAAATACTTATTTAATAATAAAATATAATGTATTACCAATTAAGTATTTAATTGTTTATGGGATATTTATCGTTTTAATTCCTATAATATTAATATTTATTACTATTTTTAGAAGACCAAAAAGGTTTATAAGGGGGATTCTCACCTTCTTTGAAATATTTTATATCATTTTATTGTTAGTAGTGTTTTTTTATTTGAATAAAACATTTAATTTTTTAGATGATATGTCAAATAATTTTGGGTATGAAACTAAAAATTATTATGTACTTGTATCAAGTACATCAAATTATACAAAAGTAGATGAACTTGCTAATAAAAAATTAGGATATGCTAAAAATGTTGATTTAAGTATTGATAAAGCAATTGAGGAACTTGATAAAAAAGTTACTGCTAGTCATGAAGAAAAGAATAGTTATACTGATTTATTTAATTCTCTTCAAAAAGATGAAATTGATGGTGTCTTAATGATTGATAGTATTTATAGTTTACTAACTGAAGATGATGAAGAATTAAAATCCAATACTAAAATATTATATGAATTTAGTATAAAAGAAAAAGTTAGTGAAATAGGTAAAGATGTTAATGTTACGGAAGATGCCTTTAATGTCTATATTTCTGGTATAGATTCTTATGGTAAAGTTACTGATAAAGGTCGTAGTGATGTTAACATAGTTATGAGTATTAATCCAAAAACACATAAGATTTTAATGATTAATATTCCAAGAGATTACTTTGTGAATTTAAATGGTATAAATGAGATGGATAAACTTACTCATGCTGGAATTTATGGTGTTAATGTTAGTGCTAAAACCATTGAAGATTTACTTGGTATAGATATAAATTATTATGTTAAAGTTAATTATAATGCTTTAATAAAATTAGTTGATGCCTTAGATGGTGTTGATGTTTATTCAGAATATGATTTTCATAGTTCAGAATTTAATTATAAGTTCGTTAAAGGTTATAATAAAGTAAATGGTAAAATGGCTTTAGATTTCTGTAGAACTAGATATGCTTTTACTGATGGAGATAGAGTAAGAGGAGAAAATCAACAAAGAATGATTGAAGCAATTATTAAAAAAGCTAATTCACCAAAAATATTAGTTAAATATTCTGATTTATTAGAGGCTTTGGAAGGTACATTTACAACAAATATAAGTACAGAAAAGATAATGAACTTAGTTAATATGCAACTTGATAAAATGCCAGATTGGGAAATTGAGTCAATTAGTTTAAATGGTAGTGATGGAAGTGAAATAACTTATAGTGTTCCAAGTATGGAATTATATGTAATGTATCCTGATGAAGAAACAATAAATAATGCTAAAATTAAAATTCAAGAATTAATGGGAGAATAAAGATACGGTCGCTTTTGTAATCGTGGGAATATTAAATTAATATTCCTTTTTTGATGTTCATATGTTATAATTTTTTTAGAAATATTGAAAGGGAGTTTATGAAAAAAATATTATTTGCAGCCAATCTTGAATCTTTCTTTATAAAATTTTTAATTCCAGAGTTAAAATGGTTTAAAGAAAATGGTTATGAAGTTCATGTTGCTGCTAAAAGTGAAGATATTGATATACCATATTGTGATAAAAAATATGATGTAGATTTTGCTCGCGGGTTAAATTTAAAGCAAAATGTACGATCTTATAAACAATTAAAAAAGATATTAAAAGAAGAACATTATGATATTATTAGTTGTCATACACCATTTGGAGGAGCAATAACGAGATATGCAGCAAAAAAAAGTCATTTAAAAGATACAAAAATTGTCTATATGGCTCATGGTTTTCATTTTTATACAGGAGCACCTTTTTTTAATTGGTTAGTATTCTATTCAGCAGAAAAATATTTGGCAAAATGTACTGACAATTTAATAACAATTAACTTAGATGATTATGAAATTGCTAAAAAGAAATTTAAGACTAATGTCTATTATGTTAAGGGGGTAGGGCTACCTCAAGAAAAATTTGCATTTAAAATGACTAAGCAAGATAAGATAAATTTAAGAAAGAGTTTAAATATTAAAGAAAAAGATTATGTTATGATTTATCCGGCAGAATTATTACCTAGAAAAAGACAAATTTGGTTAATTGATGCTGTAGAAGAATTGTTAAAGAAAAATAAAAATATGCATATATTACTTCCTGGAAAAGATTCAATGAATGGTGAATGTCAAAAATTAGTAGAAATAAAAGGATTAAGTAGTCAAATTCATTTCTTAGGATTTAGAAAAGATATACCTCAACTATTAAATATATCTGATTTAGCAATTACAACATCTATGCAAGAAGGATTGCCAGTAAATGTTATGGAAGCAATTTATGTAGGTCTTCCTGTGGTGGCAACTGCTTGTAGAGGAAATAGAGATTTAATAAAAAACAATAAAAATGGTTATATCGTTGAGATTAATGATAAAGAAGAGTTTGTAAAAAAAATATTAAAAGTATATAAAATGAATAAAAAAGAAATTGAAAAGATAAAAGAAGAGGATAAAAATATTATTCAAGATTATTTATTAGATAATGTGTTAAAAGAAATAATCGATATACATTTAAAATAGAGGTGACAAAAATTGCGAAAAAAAGAACCTAAAGTATCAGTTGTTATGGCATTATATAATGTAGAAGAATATCTAGAAAAGAGTGTTAATAGTATTTTAAATCAAACATATAAAAATATTGAAATAATTATGTGTGACGATTGTTCAAAAGATGGGACTTTAAAATTAGCTAAAAAACTAGCAAAACAAGATTCTAGAATTAAAGTTTTAGAAAATAAAGAAAATTTAAAATCTGGTAAAACTAGGAATAGATGTATTGAAGATGCTACTGGAAAATATATAGCTATTCAAGATGCTGATGATTATTCTGATTTAACTAGAATTGAGAAGCAAGTTAATTTCTTAGAAGAAAATAAAGAATATGATTTTGTTAGTAGTGGTATATATCGTTTTGATGAAAATGGCATATGGGGAGAATATCATTCTTGGAGTGAAAAACCTATTAATAAAGATTTTTTATGGGGTCTTCCTTTTGTACATGCTGCTACTATGTTCACTAAAGAAAGTTTAAATAAAATAAATAATTATCAAATTAGCAAAGATACTATAAGAACTGAAGATTTTGATTTATTTTTAAGATTATACATAGAAGGATTTAAAGGATACAATTTAAAAGAATGCTTATATTTTGTTAATGAGAATATTGATTCTTATATGAGACGTAAATATCGTTATCGTATTGATGAAGCTAAAATGCGTTTTAATGCTTACAAAAAGTTAGGATTAATGCCAAAAGGTATAATTTTTGCAATAAAACCTTTAATAGTAGGTTTAATTCCTAGAAAACTACAATATAAACTAAAAAAGAATAAAAGTAATTTTGATAATGATCCAAAAAGAATATTAGAAGTAATAAGTAGACCACATCTAGGTGGTATTGAAACTATGATAATGAATGTATATCGTCAAATTGACTATGATAAAGTACAATTTGATTTTACTAATCATAGTAGTGAAAAAGGAAATTATGAAGATGAAATTATTTCTCTAGGTGGAAAGATACATTATATAAAACCAATAAGAGAAATTGGTGTACTTAAATATATTTTACAAATAAAAAAATTGATAAAAGATAACAATTATAAAATTGTTCATTCTCATATAAGCATAAACAATTCTTTTGTTTTATTAGGAGCCTTTTTAGGTGGTGCTAAAATAAGAATATCTCATGCTCATACAACTAGTACGGAGAAACCAGATACATTTAAATATAATTTTGTAATTTCGATTATGAAAAAAATAAATAAGATTTTTGCAAATAAGTATTGTGCTTGTGGGACTGAGGCAGCTAAATTTCTATATGGTAAAAAAGCTGTAGAAAAAGGTAAAGTTACAATTATTAATAATGCTATTGATATCGATAAATTTAAAAAATGCTTTAATAAAAAGAAAGAATATCGAAAAAAATATAATTTGCCTCAAGATAAAATTATTATAGGTCATGTTGGACGTTTTGTGGGGAACGTAAAAAATCATCAATTTATTTTAAATATTGCTTTAGAAATGAAAAAACAAAAATTAGATAATTATTATTTTGTTTTAGTGGGTGATGGAGAAGAAATTGATAAATACAAAAATTTTGTTAATGAAAATAAATTAAATGATATGGTATTATTCTATGGAACTTCTTTAGCTATTCAAGAATTATTTGCTACTTTTGATTATTTTATCTTACCATCTTTATATGAAGGATTTCCAGTTACGATAGTAGAAAGTCAAGCCGTAGGAATTAATACAATTATTTCTAATACTATTACAAAAGAAGTAGATTTAGGAATTGGATTAGTAAGATTTTTGGAAATTAATATTGATGATATTGAAGATTGGATTAAAGAATTTATTAAAAAAAGTAAAAAAATTGAAAAATATGATATAATAGAAAACGCTTTAAAGGAAAAAGGGTTTGATATTAATATGAATGTAAAAGCATTTTATAAGCTTTATGAGATAGATAAGTAGGAGAATTTTATGGATAAAATAAAAAAAGGATTTCAATATTTAATGAATATATCAACATTTAAAATATTTTTTGTAATAGGATGTTTTTTATACACTTTTCCTATTACTTCTTTAATAATGAGTAGAGTATTCAAAATATTTTTAGTATGGGCTTTTGTTATAGTTTTTTATGATATGTGGAAAAGCAAAAAATTGGGATTACACAAAGAAGGATATTTGTTACTTGTAATGCTAGCTATTGCCTTTTTAGGATGCTTTTGGAATTATAAAAATAATTTAATATCTAATATTACAACAACTATGTATTTATTTGTCCAAATGATATGTATGTTAATATATGATAAAAATAAAAGTGATGAACAAATTATAAAAAATATAAATCTATTATCAAAAATAGTATTATCAATAACTTTTGTGTGTTCAATATTGTCTTTATTTATTTACATATTTAATATTAAATTATCAATTTATAATGGCTATCAAGAAGTTTTAATTGGAGTTTTTGAAGGAAGACTTTGGAGTATTTATGGTAATCCTAATACTTTAGGAAATTTTTCTCTTTTATCTATTTGGTTTAGCTGTATATTATTAGTTATTCCAAAATATTTAAAAACTACTAGAATAAAAAAGATTAAAATAATAATCTATATTAACATTTTATTACAATATTTATGTATTTTACTTTCAAATTCAAGATCTACTATTTTAGCCGCTTTAGTAAGTTTTGCTATTTTACTTTTATTTTTGATGTGTGGAAGATTAAAAAGTAAAGATGAAACTCCGTTTGAATATTTTAGGCATCATTCTATTAAAATGTCATTTTACTTATTAGTTGGTATTTTAAGTACTATAGTTTTTTCAATTATTGTTAAATATAGTATTCCAATGATAACTGTTTCAATAAAAACAGTTACTACTTCATATACATCATTAGTAAATAAAGATGATAACACATCTTCTAATAATACTAAACCACCAGTAAGTAATTTTAAAGATGAATTAGAAAAGATTCAAAGGCAAGACAATGGTAAAGATTTTTCAAATGGCCGTTTTGAGATATGGCAAGGTACTTTAAAAGTTTGGAAAAATCATCCTTTATTTGGAGTCGGCTTTAAAAATGTTAATTCAAATATTAATAAATATTTATCAGAAGAAACTTTGAAAAATAATCCTAATTTATCAGAAGACACACATAACATTTATTTAGAAGTTCTAGTTTCTCATGGCATAATTGCATTTACATTATTTTTCTTATATTTTGTTATTGTTATGTTCAAATATTTATTTTATTTATTAAAATTTAAACAAAAAAATATTTATAAATATGAGTTGACTTTATTTCATTTCATTATTTTGATTTCATTATTAATTATTAATTTATTTGACTCAAACATTTTATATTTCTTTTCAATATTTATAGTTCCTATTTTTTGGATTACTAACTGCAATATTGAAGAATTAATATTGATCGATGAAAAAGATGAATCTAAAAAGAATGTATTATTTTTAATTGATAGTTTAGCTGGTGGGGGAGCTGAAAAAGTATTAATAGACTTAACGAACAATCTTGATTATAGCAAATATAATATTGAAGTAAAAACTATTTATAATGAAGGAATATATATAAAACAATTAAATAAAAATATTGAATATTCTTCATTTATAAAGAAACCTAATATTTGGAAAAAAAGAATTGTTAATCGATTAATTAAATATTTACCTAGCAGAGTAATGTATGATTTAATAATAACTAATAGATATGATGTAGAAATAGCATTTTTAGAAACATTATCTACCAAAGTAATGACGGGCAGTAATAGTAATGCCAATAAAATTGCGTGGGTACATACAGATATATTCTATAAACCAAATAATACATTGTTATTTTCTAATAAAAGAAACTTGATAAAAGGATATTTAAAATTTAATAAAGTAGTATTTGTTTCTAAATATGCAATGGAAAAATTTAGTAAAGAAACTAATATTTATCAAAATGTTCTTACAATTTATAATCCTATTATAAAAGGCGATATTGTTAAAAAATCTAAAGAAAAATGTGATATGATTAAACAAAAAAATAAAATATTATTTGTTTCAATTGGTAGGTTATCTCAACCAAAAGCATTTGATAGATTATTAAAAGTTATAAACAAGTTAATATTAAAAGAAATTAAAAATTTTGAATTTTGGATTATTGGTGAAGGTGAAGATAGACCTAAATTAGAAGAATACATTAATAAAAAGAAATTGCAAAATTATGTTAAATTACTTGGATTTCAAGAAAATCCTCATAAATATTTAGCAAAAGCAGATGCATATATTTCTCCTTCTTATTATGAAGGTTTAAGTTTAGCACTAGTTGAGGCAATGGTATTAGGTATACCAGTTGTTAGTACTAATACACCTGGTCACGTCGAGGCTTTAGATAATGGTAATTATGGACTTATCATAGATAATAATGAGGAAGCAATATATGATGGAATTTTAAAAATATTAACAAATAAAAAAGTAATATTAGATTTGAAAGAAAAAGTAAAAGATAGAAGTAAATTTTTTGAGTTAGAAGAAACAATTACTAATGTTAACAAATTATTAGATTTTAAAAATGTAAAACAAGAAAATCATAAAGTTTTTTGCACAATATTTACTCCAGCATATAATAGAGCTCATTTAATTCCAAGATTATATGAATCATTAAAAAAACAAACTAATAAAAATTTTGAATGGGTAGTAGTAGATGATGGAAGTGTTGATGGAACTGATAAATTGTTTGAAAAATATTTGAAAGATAAAAATGATTTTAAAATTACTTATTTTAAACAAGAAAATGGTGGTAAACATCGAGCAATTAATAAAGGACTGGAATTATCTAGTGGTAAATTATTCTTTATTGTTGATTCCGATGATTATCTTTTGGATTCTGCTATAGAAAAGTTATATAATTATGAAAATAATATAAATGATTTAAATGGTTTTATTGGTGTTTCTGGTTTAAGAGGTTATAGTAATGATAAAGCTATAGGAAGTTTTATTAATAAAGATTATATTGATGCTTATAATAATGAAAGAAAATATTATAATTTACTTGGTGATAAAGCAGAAGCATATTATACCGATATTTTGAAAAATTATAAATTTCCTGAAATAGAAAATGAAAGATTTGTTTCTGAGAGTGTTGTTTGGAACAAGATTGCTGCCGATGGATATAAAATAAGATGGTTTAATGAAGTTATATATATTTGCGATTATTTAGATGATGGTCTTACGAAACAAGGAATGAAACTTTATAAAAATAATCCAATTGGTTATTTGTTATTTGTAAGAAATGTTATTAATTATGAAAATCCATCAATAAGAAATAGATTAGAAAATTATTATGGATATTATGATGCAGTTAAGGATAAATTAAGTTTAAAAGAAATAGCAGATAATTTATTAATAAGCACTATCACTTTGAAATTTACAATTATGGTAAAAAATATTAGAGATAAATTTAAGAGGAATGAATAATGCGCAGAGAAAGAGCTATAAAAAATGTTATAACAGCTTTAATTAGTAATATTATTGTTTTATTATTTGGTTTCATCACTCAAAAAATATTTATTATTACTTTGGGTGATGAATATCTAGGTTTAAATTCTTTACTTACAAATGTTGTATCAATGTTAGCTATTGTAGAGCTTGGTGTAGGTTCAGCAATAATTTATAATTTATATGAACCAATTGCTAAAAAAGATAATAAAACAATTACTTCTTTATTAGCATTTTATAAAAAGACCTATAATATAGTGGCATTAGTAATATTTATATTAGGAATATTACTATTACCATTTTTAAAATATTTTGTTACAACAACACTTGATGTTAATATTTACCTCATTTTTATGTTATTTGTAATAGATGTTATATGTTCATATTTACTTTCATATAAAAGATCTATCTTACAAGCTGATCAAAAAAGTTATGTTATAAACATTGTTCATATATTATATGTAGTAATATTAAATTCATCTTTAATAGGAATATTATTTTTAACTAAAAATTATATATTATATTTAATTATTAAATGTTTATGTCGTTTTTTAGAAAACTTTGTTATTGCTTTAGTAGCTAATAAAAAATATCCTTATATTAAAGAAAAGGCAGACAAACTTGATAAAAAAATATATAAATCAATTATTCAAAAAGTTAAAGGTCTGTTTTTCCATAAAATTGGTTCATTTGTAGTTTTAGGAACAGATAATATTATTATTTCTAAATTTTTAGGAAATGTAATGGTTGCTTTTTATTCTAATTATTATTTAATAATTAATGCAGCTAGTACATTACTTTCTCAAATATTTGTTGCTCTTACTGCAAGTGTAGGAAATTTATTAGTTGAAAGAAATGAAGAAAAGTCATATTCATTATTTAAAAATATTATGTTTTTTGATTTTTGGATTTATAGTTTTTCAGCAATAGGTATCTTCATATGTATGAATCCATTCATCTCAATGTGGGTTGGAAGCGAAAGATTACTTCCTATATCCGTATTATTAGTTCTTGTCATAAATTATTATATGATGGGTATGCGTTCATCAATAGGCATATATAAAGATGCAGCAGGGATTTTTTATGAAGATCGTTTTATTCCAGTGATAGAATCTATTGTCAATATAATTGCTTCAATTATTTTAGTTAAATATTTTGGCTTACTTGGGGTATTTTTAGGTACCATGTTAAGCTCGTTTGTAGTAGTTTTCTTTGGGTTACCATATTTTGTTTATAAAAAAGTTTTTAAAAGAAATATGTTAGACTATTATAGATTATATTTTAAGTATTTAATACTCACATTTATTACAGGTGGCTTAACATATTTAATATCTAACTTAATAATAAAATATTTAGCAATTAGCAATTATTTATTGATATTTATAATAGGATTTGTTTTATCTTGTATAATCCCAAATCTTACTTATTTAATATTGTTTAATAAAAAAGAAGAGTTTAGATATTTCTTTGATATATTTAAATTATTTATAAACAAAATAAAAAATATTAGAAGGAGTAAAAAGAATGCAAATTAAAAAAATATTGAAATCTAATTTAATGAAATATTTTTTAATCTTATTTATTGGATTAATTATAACATTACCGGCAATTATTCCTTCTTATAATTTAGATGGTTATTGTAATTTTGCATCTGGTTATTTACTTACTGCTGGTAATTTTCTTAAATCAGCTCGTTTATTTACAGCTCTAATGTTTTATTTATTGTCTTTTACAAAAATACCTTATTCTTTCTTTTCAATTTTGTCTTTAATATTTTCAAATGTATTTAACTCTTTAGCAGTATATAAATTAGGAAGTTATATAAATAATAAAAATATTAACAAGAATAAATTAGCAAAATTAATTACTTTTATTTGTTCTTTTTTAATCTTTTATAATCCTATGGTTTTGGAACTATTTTTATTTGAAGAATCGGTTATTATGTTTTTAGGAGTTTATTTAACTTTATTATCAGCGATTAAATTGTGTGAAACAAATAAGAGGAATGTTGCCTTTTCATTGGTTTATTTAATTTTAGGTACTTGTTGTTATCAAGGCGTTATTTGTTATTATTTGCCTATTTTACTTTTATTACTTGTTGTGAATAAATTTGATTTTAAAACAATAATACAAAAAATTGTAATAGGAGGAATAATATATGGTTTATGTTTGATTATATCTTATGTTTTGGTCAAATTCATTAATTCTTATATTATTATTGATGTTAATAGTAGACTTGGAAGATTAGATATAATTGAAAATATTCAATTTATAATTCAAACTTTAAAAATAATAGTATTGGAATTATTTGATTATATAAATATTTATTGGTTTTATATAGTAAATATAATTTTAATTATATTATTTTTATACTTATTTTGTAAAAATAAAGAAAAAAATAAATTAATACTTTTATATTTATTTGTTAATATTAGTTTATGTATATTAATGCCATTTGTTCCTAATTTAGGAATGAATTCTGATGCAAATTATACAGCAGCAAGAATGTGCTTATCAATTGGAAGTACAGTTGGTATATTAGGAATATATTGCCTTTTACAAGTAGATAATAAATTTTCATTGTATAGTTTAATAACTATAATCGGTGTATATACCATATATATTTTTACAATTTATTTTCATACTACCTATATTCAATATGATACTTATAAAAAAGATATGAATTATTTAAATACTTTATTTGAAAAGATTGATAATTATGAAAAAGACAATAATGTAAAAGTTACAAAAATTTATTATGCTCATGATTCTAAAGTTGATTCACATTATAGTAAAAAGACAATGAATAGTACAAATTATCGAGTAATGGCAATTGATTGGGCGATGGATTGTGCCGTAAGTATTAGAGAAAATCATCGATATTTATATACAAAAATGACTGATGAAGAAAAATTAAAATATTTTGCCAATATGGAATATGATAGCATTAATGACAAACAGTTTGTATTTGTTGATGATGCATTATATTTATTAATTTTTTAAATAATGACGAATTAATATTTTATATGCAATAAAAAGGAATAAAATTATTCTTTTTTTTAATTTAATAATAATATATAATATAAATGTAGAGGAGTAAAAATATGAAAAAGAAAAATTTAATTATTATAGTTTTTGCAATTATAATTATTGCATTAGGAGGATTAGGAGCAAGCTTTTTATTAAAAGATGATAAAAATGATAATCCTAAAGAAAATGAAGGAATTAAAGAGCCAGAAAAAAAGAGTGTAAAAATAGTTGATTTAGAGAGTAATAAAAGACCAATTGCTATTATGATTAATACCCATAATGAAGCATTACCTCAATCAGGATTACAAGATGCATATATGATATATGAGTTAATGGTTGAAGGTGGTATTACAAGAATGATGGCTTTATATACTCAAGATTTCAATGTTGAAAAAATTGGTTCAATTAGAAGTTCAAGACATAATTATTTAGATTATGCTATGGAAAATGACGCAATCTATGTTCATTGGGGTGGCTCTTATGTTGCGTATGACGATTTAGACAGTTTAAAACTTGATCATATAGATGGCATGGTATATGGTAGTAAATATTTTAAAACTGATAGTACTTTAAAAAGATCACTAGAACATACAAGATTCTCAAGTTCAGAATTAATAAAACAAGCTATTGAAAAATTAAAATTTAGAACTACGACAGATAAAGGATATTTATTAAATTACACAGCTGATCCAGTAGATTTATCTACTAAAGAAGGAGCAGTAGCTGCAAATAAGGTAGATATCAAATATTCAAATTACCGTACTTCTAGTTATGAATATAATAGTGAAGAAGGGGTTTACTATCGTAGTATGAATGGTAAAAAACATGTTGATTTAGTAACAAATGAACAATACCATTTTAAAAATATTATTGCATATAGTGTTAAATATGATGCTTATGGTACTGATCCTAAATTAAAAGATTTACAAAATATTGGTTCAGGGGAAGGCGTTTATATAACTAATGGTTATAGTATTCCAATAAAATGGAGTAAAGCTAGTAGAAGTGCTAAAACTATTTATACTTATATGGATGGAACAGAAATAGATGTATCTGATGGTAATACATTCATTCAAATCTATCCAACAAGTGGTAGTTTAACTATAGGATAATTATGAACAAAAAGAATAAACTAGAAGATATTCTTTTCCTTATATTTTTTGTTTTAATATTATTTGGAGGTTGTGTTTTTTCTATAATATCCTCTAAAAAAATTAATTATGTTGAAAATAGAACTGCATATCAAATTCCTGAATTGTCTTTTAAAACTTTTCTAAATAGAGAATTTCAAGATAATTACGAGAAAGCATTATCTGATCAGCTTCCATTGGCTGTTTCAATGAAATTGTGGGAAAAGAATTTAGCTATTTACGAAAAACTGATTTATTACAAGTTTGATAGTAAATTATATAATTATTTAGGTAAAAATGTTTATTTAATTGATGATTATTTGGTTAATGAACCATTAAATTTAAATAGTATAAAAAATGACTTAGACTATAAGATAGAAAATTTTAATACTTATTTTACAAATTTAAAAAATATTGATTTTTATATATATTATATTGAAAGAGAAACAGATATTAATTTTGAAGATAACCAAAAATCAAATATATATGAATATATTAAAAGTAATATTTTAAATATAAAAGATATTAGTAAATTTGAAATTAATAATTTAAATGAATACAAAAAATATTTCTATAAAACAGATCATCATTGGAATTATAAAGGTTCATATAAAGCATATACAGAGATAATAAATATGATAAACAATGAAGATCCTGTAGTTCCAAATCGTGAAAGTTGCGTTAATGCAAAGTTTAGTGGTTCAAAAGCTAGAAATATTGGTGCCACAAACTTTTTTAAAGAACAATTTTGCTTTTATCAATTTGATTTGCCAAAATATAGTGTGTCAATAGATGGACAAATAAAAGATGAATATGGTAATAAATCAAATTATTATAATAATTCTGTTAAGTCAGCATCATATGGTGATTTCTATGAAAATGATTTTTCCATTATACAATTTGATTTTTTTGATGAAAATAAAGAGAACTTATTAATAATTGGAGAATCTTATGATAATGCTATAAATGATTTATTAGCTAGCCATTTTAATAAAACATATAATATTGATTTAAGATATTATTTAGATTTTGATTTGAATAAGTTTATTAAAGACAATGAGATAAATAAAGTGTTACTAATTGGCAATTATGAATTTTTTAGATCAGATGTTTTTAAATTAACTGGAGGAGATTTTAATGTTATTTAGTAGTTTATCATTTTTATTTTTGTTTTTGCCAATATTACTGATTTTATATTTTGCTGTTCCTAAAAAATTTGTTCAATTAAAAAATTTAATTTTGTTAATTTTTTCTTTAATTTTTTATTCTTGGGGAGAACCTAAATATATTTTGTTAATGTTTTTAACAGTTATTATAAGTTATGGGTTTGGGCTATTAATCGAATATTTTGATAAATTAAATAAAAAGAAATTGAAATTAACATGCTTTATTTTTTCAATCGTTTTAATAGTAGGTAATTTATTATATTTTAAATATACAAATTTCTTTATAAATAATATAAATTCATTATTTAATATGAATATACATTTGAAAAACATAGTATTACCTATTGGTATTAGTTTCTATACTTTTCAAATTTTATCTTATATAATAGATTTATATCTTAGAAAAATAAAAATTCAAAAAAATTTTTTCAATTTATTTTTATATATTTCTTTTTTTCCACAATTAATAGCTGGTCCTATAGTAAAATATGAAACTATTGAAGATCAATTAACAAAGAGAAAAGAGTCTTTAGAGAAAATTATAGAAGGAGTTAAAAGATTTATCATTGGTTTAGCTAAAAAAGTAATAATTGCTAATAATATGGCACTTATCGCTGATACTATTTATAATAGTGCTAATTTAAATCAATTTTCTCCATTAATTTTAATATTAGGAATTTTAGCATATACTTTTCAAATATATTTTGATTTTAGTGGTTATAGTGATATGGCAATAGGTTTAGGAAAAATATTTGGATTTGAATTTTTAGAGAATTTTAATTATCCTTATATGGCAACAAGTATTAAAGATTTTTGGAATAGATGGCATATTAGTTTAACAACTTTTTTTAGGGAATATATTTATATTCCTTTAGGAGGTAACAGAGTATCTAAAATTAGATGGATATTAAATATGTCTGTTGTTTGGTTATTAACTGGTTTTTGGCATGGTGCATCATGGAATTTTATAATTTGGGGAGTTTATTATTTAGTACTTCTATTATTAGAAAAATTAATATTAGAAAAGTATTTAAAAAGAATGCCAAAATTCTTGAAATTTATAATCACTTTTATTTTGGTAAATATAGGATGGATAATATTTAGAGTTAATAATTTAAATGATTTAATAATTATTTGTATAAATTTATTTAAATTTAATAATATAATAAATTTATCAGAATTTTTAAATCTTTATCCTGATGTTATAACTTCAATTCCATATATTTTTATAGCGGCGTTATTTAGCTTTGATATTTCTAAACGAATAAATGAAAAATTTGGTTCTTATCGTTTATATAATTTTTTTAAAAACATTTTCATTTTAATTGTGTTCATTTTATGCATAATGTTTTTAGTAAGTTCAATGTATAATCCTTTTATTTATTTTAGATTTTAATCTTGTAACAATAAGAATTACTTAGGCATATATATAATATAGAGGTGTTATATGTTAAGTGATTCTTTTTTTAATAAAGTAGAAAAGAAAACTAAAGTAGATAAAGATACAATTTTAAGTTTAGCTGAAAAATTGCAAAAAGGTAATATGAAAGATGAGAAAACATTAAGAGAAGTTATTGATACATTAAGTAAAATGACAGGCAAGAATATTTCAAAAGAACAAAGTGATAAAATAATTGCTAAGGTTGTTGATGGAAATGTACCTAAAAATATTGACAAAATGTTTTAATATTCTTGCATAATTACTTTTTTTGTGATAATATCTATTATAGAATAAAGAGGTGCTTATTTGATATGGAAGAATTTATTGAAAAATTAAGCAGTTATGAAAATTTTGGCCTATGGCTTATGATTGTGATTATCGGTTTAGTTATATTGTTTTTATTAATATTAATTTTAGGTAAGAAAGATAAAAAAGTAAGAGAGATTGAAGAAACTAAAAAATTACAACAATTACAAAATAGTGAAAATACTTTTAAAGAAGAGAATAATGTTAATGAATTGAATGTTACTCCAAATGAAGAAGTTAAGTTAACTAGTGAAGTTGCTAATGATTTAGGTGTAAATAATACAGAAGTTAATGAATTAAATAACGATAAACCACTTGAAGCTCCATTAATTAATAACGTTGAAACACCAAAAGAAGATGCTCAAATTAATGAAATGTTTGCAACTTTAAATGCTGCTAATAAAGAAGTTAATAATGAAAAAGATTCTTTAAAAACTGAAGAACCAGTTAAAGAAGAATTAAAAGAAAAAGAAGAAACAAAAGCAATAGAAAAAGAAACTGAAATTATAAAAGAAACACCAAAAGAAATACAAAAAGAAATACAAAAAGAAGCAGTTGCACCTTTATTTAAAGAAGAAGAAAAACCAATAATTGTTGAAAATGAACCAGAGTTAAAAATAACAAGCAATGATGAAGATGTTAATATTACATTACCTGATTCAAATAATGAATTAAATAATATTCAATTACCTGATATAGATTTAGATAGTATCATTGATGATATTACTAAAGAAATGGAAATTCCTGCTAAAGAAGAAGCTAAGGCAGATGTAAAAGAAGAACAAAAAGAAGTAGAATTACCAACAAAGAAAGAAGAAGTTAGTGTTCCAACTAAAGAAGAATTAGATTTTGAACTTCCAATGTTAAAAAAAGAATTTAAAGAAGAAAAACAATCAGATGATTTAAAAGACATCACAGAAGAGATTGAAATACCCAAATTAAATAATTATGATTTAGATAGTATTTCTGGTGAATTTTACAATATAAATGATAAATAAGAAGTAGCCATTACTTCTTTTTATTTGCGTCAAAAAGTGTCTAAGTTTAGTTGCTTGCTTAAAATTCTTATGATAAAATGGTTATGGTGAATAGATATGGCAAAATACGATGAGTCATCAATAAAAATACTTGAAGGATTAGAAGCAGTTCGTAAAAGACCTGGTATGTATATAGGAAGTACAGATAAAAGGGGACTTCATCATTTAGTATGGGAAATTGTTGACAATGGTATCGATGAAATTATAAATGGTTATGGTGACTATATAAAAATAGTATTACATAAAGATGGTAGTATAACTATCCAAGATAATGGACGAGGTGTACCAATTGGTATGCATGAAAGTGGTATTTCTACCCCAGAAGTTATTTATACAATCTTACATGCTGGTGGTAAATTTGAAGAAGGAAACTACAAAGTAAGTGGTGGACTTCATGGTGTTGGTGCCTCAGTAGTTAATGCCCTAAGTAGTAAGATGGATGTAGTTATATATAGAGATGGTTTAATATCTAATATTAGATTTACTGATGGTGGTAAAGTAGAATCTCCTCTTAAAACAATTGGTAAAACTAATAAAACGGGAACTATGGTTACATTTATGCCAGATTATAATATATTTAAAAATTGTAATTTTTCTTATACAACTATTTGTGAAAGAATGCAAGAAAGCGCTTTCTTAATTCCTAAAGTTACAATTGAAGTTGTTGATGAAGATAATAATAAAGTAAATAAATATCATTATGAAGATGGTCTTACTAATTTTATAGAATTTATTAACGAAGATAAAAATACTTTACATAAAGTTTTAAACTTTACGGGTAGTAAAAATGGTATTGAAGTAAATATTGCTATGCAATATACAGATACTTATAATGAAAATATTATTTCGTTTGTTAATAATGTAAAAACTAGTGATGGTGGTACTCATGAAGTTGGTTTTAAAACGGGCATTACTAAAGCTTTTAATGATTATGTTAAAATGAATAATTTATTGAAAGGAAAAGATAATACTTTTGAAGGCTCTGATGTAAGAGAAGGTTTAAGTGCTGTTATTAATTTAAGAATACCAGAATCTAGTTTACAATTTGAAGGCCAAACTAAAGGTAAATTAGGAACTCCCGAAGCAAGAAGTATCACTGAAAGTATAACCTATGAAAATATTAAATTTTATTTAGAAGAAAATAAAGAAATTGCTTTAAATATTGTCGAAAAAGCTAGTAAAAGTAAAGTAGCAAGAGAAGCAGCTAGAAAAGCAAGAGAAGATGCTAGAAATGGCAAAGGTAAGAATAAAATTGAAAAGAACTTATCTCAAAAATTAGCTCCAGCATCAACTAAAAATCCAAAAATAAATGAGCTTTTCTTAGTAGAAGGTGATTCTGCAGGTGGTTCTGCTAAAAGTGGACGAGATCGTAAATTTCAAGCTATCTTACCTTTAAGAGGTAAAGTTTTAAATGCTGAAAAAACAAGTATAGCTGATATGTTAAAAAATGAAGAAATTAATACAATTATCCATACAATTGGAGCTGGTATTGGTAGTGATTTTATTGTTGAAGATTCTAATTATGATAAAGTTATTATAATGACCGATGCCGATGTTGATGGTTCTCACATTCAAATTTTATTAATAACATTCTTCTATCGTTTTATGCGCCCTTTAATTGAAGCAGGTAAACTTTATATTGCTAAACCACCATTATATAAACTTGATTATGGTAAGAAGCATTTTTATGCTTATAGTGATGAAGAAAGATTTAAAATTGTTTCTGAAAATCCTGGTAAACCAGATATATCAAGAAATAAGGGCTTAGGTGAAATGAATCCTGATGAATTATGGGATACTACCATGAATCCTGATACAAGAAGTTTAATTAGAATAAATATTAATGATGTTGCTTTAGCAGAAAAAAGAGTAAATATCTTAATGGGTGATAAAGTTGAACCTAGAAAAGAATGGATTGAAGAAAATATTGTCTTTACAATGGAAGATAGTTATAGAGTTGAGGGTTAATTTATGCAAAATGTAATGAAAAGAATTGAAGATTATGCTTTAGAAGAAATAATGGGTGAAAGATTTGCATCTTATGCTAAAGAAATCATTCAAGATAGAGCTATACCAGACGTAAGAGATGGTCTTAAGCCAGTTCAAAGAAGAATTCTTTATGCCATGTATAAAGCTGGTAATACTTATGATAAAAAATATTTAAAAAGTGCAGCGACAGTTGGTGATGTATTAGGTAAATATCACCCTCATGGTGATTCATCTGTATATGATGCCATGGTTAGAATGAGTCAATGGTGGAAACAAAATGCCATTTTAGTTGATATGAAAGGTAACAATGGTTCCATGGATGGTGATCCAGCTGCTGCTTATCGTTATACAGAAGCAAGATTATCAAAAATAAGTAATGAACTTTTATGTGATTTAGATAAAGAAACGATTGAATGGACACCAAACTTTGATGATAGATTACTTGAACCAACTGTTTTACCAGCTAAATTTCCTAATTTACTTGTAAATGGAGCCATGGGTATAAGTGCTGGATATGCAACTAATATTCCTCCTCATAATTTAGGAGAAATAATTGATGCCACGATTAAAAGAATTGATTCTCCAAATTGCCATTTAGATTCTATTTTAGAAATAGTAAAAGGGCCTGACTTTCCAACTGGTGGTATTGTTTGTGGTAAAGATGGGATTAGAGAAGCATTTAAAACTGGTAAAGGCAAAGTTATTGTTAGATCTAAATATGAAGTTGTTAAAGAAAAAGGTAAAGAAAAAATAGTTATTACTGAAATACCTTTTGATGTTATTAAACAATTATTAGTTAGTAAAATTGAAGGTTTAAGAATTGATAAAAAAATTGAAGGCATTGCCGAAGTAAGGGATGAATCAGATCGAGAAGGATTAAGAATAGTTATCGATTTAAAAAGTGGTGCTAGTAGTGATTTAATTATCAATTATTTACTAAAAAATACTGATTTACAAATATCATATAGTTATAATATGGTTACTATTGTAAATAGAGCACCAAAAACACTAGGTATACTAGAAATACTTGATGCTTATATTGCTCACCAAAGAGAAGTAATCATAAGAAGAACTAAATTTGATTTAAGTGTTAAAGAAAAAAGATTACATATAGTTGAAGGTTTAATTAAATGTTTATCAATATTAGATGAAGTAATAAAAGTTATTAGAGCTAGTAAAAATAAAAGTGATGCCGTTGATAACTTAGTAAAAGAATTTGCTTTCTCTTTTGAACAAGCTAAAGCAATTGTCGAATTACAATTATATCGTTTAACAAATACTGACGTTGTAGCACTTGAAGAAGAAATGGCTGCTTTAAAGAAATTAATCGAAGCTTTAAATGCTATTTTAAGTGATGAAGAAGCTTTAAAATATGTTATGAAAAAAGAATTAAAACTCATCAAAAAAGAATATGCTACTGAAAGAAAAACAGAAATAGTTGATGAAATTGCCGAAATAAAATTAGACATGCAAAGTATGATACCAAAAGAAAATGTTTGTGTTATTGTTACAAATGAAGGGTATATTAAAAAAGTATCTTCTAAATCATATAGTCAAAGTGATGGTGAAACTTTATTAAAACCAGGTGATTATGTAACTAATATTTTTGAAACTACTAGTTTAGATAATTTAATATTATTTACTAATTTAGGAAATTATTTATTTGTACCGGTTCATAAAATTTTTGAAGCTAAATGGAAAGAACTTGGTAAACATGTTAGCAATATTGTTCCATTACAAGAAAGTGAAAGAATAATTAATTCCTTTATTTTAGAAAATAATAAAATATTAACATTATTTACGAAAAATGGTGTTGTTAAAAAATTATTAATGGATGATTTAATAGTAACTAGATATAATAAAACAATGGCTGCGATTAAATTAAAAGATGATGATGAACTCGTAAGTGTATCTTATAGTAATACTGATACAATTATAATTACTAATAATGGTTATTATTTAAGATATGCAACTAGTGAAATACCACTTATGGGTCCAAAAGCTAGTGGTGTAAAAGGTATTAAATTAACTGATGATTATGTTATTTATGGAACAAATTATAGTATTGATGATGAATATATTACCATATTTACAAATAATAATACAAGTAAGAGAATAAAGTTAAGCGAATTAAAAGAATTAACAAGAGCTAAAAAAGGTTCAATGTTAATTAAGAAAAATAAAACAGTTGAATATAAAATTGTTAATGCTTATATTACAAATGCTAAAGATACTATAATTATTAAAAAAGATAGTGAGATTACTGAAATAAAGAATAGTGAAATACCAATCATGGATCTAAATAGTAATGGAAGTAATTTAACTAAAGGTCATGTTGATAAATATGATATTAAATATGAACCATTAAAGATAGTTAATAGTAAAGAAAATAATGACAAAGAAGAAGAAGTCAATGATAGTAATAATAAACAAATGTCATTAGATGATTTTACAAAAGATTTTAAAATATAATAAAATTACCTAGTATTTCATAATATATACTAGGTGATTTTTTATGAGTAAAATAGAGGATTTTAAAGAATTTATAAGAAATAAGCCCGAACTTGTAGAGTATATAAAAAATAAAGAAATGACTATGCAATCATTTTATGAAATATATGATGTTTATGGTGATAATGAAGATGCTTGGAAACCATATGAAAGAAGTGTTACTAATCCAAGTCCTATTACTCCTTCCAAGATAACAGATATTATGAAAAATATTAATTTAGATGAAATTCAAAAACATATTAATACTGCTCAAAAAGCTTTAGGGATGGTTGAAGATTTAACAACGAAGGGAACTAATACTTTAAATAATACTGTAAAAGGTCCACTTTCACCACGCCCTTTAAATAAATTCTTTGAGGATTAAGATGGAATATTTTTTACAGCAAAAATTAATGGAAGATAAAAAATTTAAAAAATATTTAGAAGATAATAGTAGTTATATTAAATATTTAAATCGTAATCCTGAAAATTATAAATTATTTATGAAAGAAATGAAAGAAAAGTATAAAGAAAGAGCAACAGATAAATTAAATGATATGGTAAATACTATTGATATAGTTTCTTCTTTAATTGATACATTTAAATAAAACGACAAAACAAAACAAAAGATACCTCTTTACAAGAAGTATCTTTTGTTATTTAATAGAAACTTAAGGGCACTATGATTGCGCCGTCACTCTGAAACTCAGGGGGTTTTGAACTCTTAAGAGAGGCAGGTGGTAAGATGAAGTCAAAAAACTTAATAAGAATTTTGATTATCATTATTTTTGTACTATTGTATATAATATATATAATCATACAAAAAGACGCATCCTTAGTAGTAATGCAAGGATAGCGTCATCAAACAACAAGGTGGCGTAATTCATACGCGCCCTAACTAAATTATATAATAATAAATAAAAAATAACAATGACTTTGTAAATATTCGACAAAATAAGACAAAATAAGACAAAATATACCTCTTTACAAATGGTATCTTTTGTTATTTAATAGATGCTTAAGGGCACTGTGATTGCGCCGTCACTCTGAAACTCAGGGGGTTTTGAACT
>CANRQF010000014.1 GCA_947632715.1 uncultured Bacilli bacterium
GGAGAAAATGTTTGGCTTGGGTTTGTTACTAAATATTCCATAACTCTTTCAAATAATGTTACATTTTTTATAGAGTTCCTTTTTACAATGTCTTTTAATACTATTGAATCAAAGAGATCTTTTAAATATGTTTGTATACCTTCTATTGAGGTAAAAGAAAATCTTTGAGGCATGCCTCCCCATAACAAATAATCATTGAATGCTTCTTCTATATCACTTTTTTCTTTTAATTTTTTATATTCTACAACTTCTTTAAAATTAAATGGTGCAATTTTAAAAGTCACATATCTCCCTGATAAAAGCGTAGCTAATTCAGAAGATAAGAGTTTAGAATTAGAGCCAGTTACAAATATTGAAACATTTAAAGTTGATTTAAAAGAATTAATTGCTTTTTCCCATTCATCAACCATTTGTACTTCATCAAATAATAGAAAATATTTTTCTTTATCTTTAATTTTATCCTTAATATACTTATTTAGATCTAAATAATTTTTTATAAAAGAAAATTCCACATTTTCAAAATTAATATAAATAATATGGTCATCATTAATATTATTTTCTTTTAATTCTTCGATTATTTGCAACAACAATATAGATTTACCGCATCTTCTAATTCCCGTGATGACTTTTATTATATCCATATCATAAAATTCGCGTATTTTAGATAAATATGCTTCTCTTTTTATCATTTTTATCACCTAAATTAATTATACAGTTAAAGTTCAAAAAAGTCAACATATTTTCTTATAGGAAAATATAATTAAAAATATTGCATTATATTTTCCGATGGTTATTGTTTACAATTTTTAGAAATATTCAAAATAATACCAATGCTAAGCATAATTATGAGTAAAGAAGAAACGTCATAACTTAGAAAAAGGAGAGTTACCCTCCTACCAATATAACTGATGTTAATAGGTTACACTTCCAAAACAAATGAATAATTATTCTATAATTGCAAGTACATATTTTATTAAACTGCTCTTTACAATTTTATCTTCTAATTTATTAATTGAAAAAGTTCTCTTACCTGCATAATTAAGAGATGCTCCACAATGATAAATTTCTTTTTGGTCTAATATAATATATCTATCATGAAAATCATTACTATAAAACACCTTTAAATTATTGTATTGTTTTTGATATTTATTTATATCTATTTCTTTTAATAACCCATTAGTTTTGCATATTATAATTACATCAGTTTTTATATTTCTAATCATATCTAAAACAAATTTATCTGCATAGTTATCAATAATAATTATGTTGTCATTAGCTACTTTTAAAATATCAACTATTTTGGAATAAGCATCATATATTTGTCCATTAAAATAAATTTCATTTTCTTTTTTCTTTTCTTCAAATTTATTAAAAGATTCTTGTAACAATTTTATATCTTCATCATGTTTTATTACTAAATTATTAATATATTTTTGCTCTATTAATTCATTAGAAATATACTTTCGCATTATTACAAAAGCATCCATAATAGCAATACTAACTTGAGTGGCAACATCAGATTTTAAAATAGTGGCAAGCATAGCTACACCTTGTTCTGTAAATACACGAGGGTTGTATCTTCGGCCTCCATAATTATTATAATTTAAACTTGAGGTCGAAAATTTCGACCTCAAGATATTCCATTCATTATTAGTTAAAATCCAAGAAAATCTTTCTGGAAACTTTTGATGATTATTTCTAACGGCTTCATTAATTCTCTTAGTCTCTACTCCATAAAGTTTTGCTAAATCAGAATCTAGCATAACTTGCTTTCCTCTTATTTCATAAATCATGTTCTCAATTTTTTCATCTTTAATTAATGTTATTGTGTTCATATAAAAATTTCCCCTTACTGTAACCATAAGCAAAATATAACAAATATATGTTTGAAGTCAATAATGTTTTAATTATTTTTAGAAATATTCAAAATAATACCAATACTAAGCATACTTACAAGTAAAGAAGAGCCACCATAACTAAGGAAAGGAAGAGTCACACCAGTAACTGGAACAAGACCTACAACTACAGCTAAATTTAATATAGCTTGAATAACAATACCAAAGGAAAGACCAAAACTAAGATATTTACCAAATAAATCATGAGTTTCTAAAGCAGTTTTAATACCGCGATAAAAAATAAAAAAGAATGCACTCGTTACAATTAATACTCCTAAAAAGCCAAGTTCTTCACTAATGATGGAAAAAATAAAATCAGTTTGGGGTTCTGGTAAATAAAAATATTTTTGCCTTGATTTAAAGAATCCTTGCCCAAGTATTCCACCCGGTCCAATTGCATATAAACTTTGTAGTATTTGATACCCACTTCCTAAGGGATCACTCCATGGATTTAAAAAACTAACTATTCGCATCATTCTATATGGTGCCGCGATTATAATACCGACAATACCAACTAACCCCAATAATCCCATTTTTAAAAAGAATGATACTTTAACACCACTTATAAAGATCATTGCAATAAGTGTACAAACAATTACCATGGATGTACCAAAGTCTGGCTCTAACATAATGATAAAAAAGAAAAAACCAATAACAAAAAGAATTGGTAATACACCATGAATAATACTTTTCATAATTCTTTCATTATTAGTTAAATACTTTGCTACAAATATAATTAAACCAATTTTAGCTAGTTCACTAGGTTGAATTCCTAAAGGACCAATACCAAACCAACTTCTACTACCATTTCTAACACTACCAATACCTGGTATTAATACTAATATTAATAAAATAGCACATATAAGTAAAATAATATTAGAATACTTATAATATAAATGATAATCTATTTTAGAAGTTATATAAATTATAACTAATCCTATTAAGAAGAAAATAGCTTGCATTTTAACAAAATGCAAAGCATCATTAAATTTATATTCAGCCCAGACAAAACTAGCAGAATATATCATTATTAAACCAAAAATACTTAAAATGATAACCATAATAAGTAATGGTTTATCTATCCCCTTTTTCAAATTATAACCCCCCTTTTATAATTTAATTAAATCCAAACACCATAAGTAATAGCAACCATGGCTAGTAAAAGTCCTACAACATAAAATAATTTAACAATATCATTTTCACACCAATTTAATTCTTCAAAATGATGATGAAGCGGTGCTTTTAAGAATATTCTTTTATTAAATTTACGAATAGTAAATATTTGAATTAAACTACTTAATGTTTCTATAACAAAGACACCACCGATAATAGCAAGTGATAATTCATGTCTTGTAAGAATAGCGATAGTAGCAAGTGCTCCCCCTAAGGCAAGAGAACCTAAATCACCCATAAATACTTTAGCAGGATGAGAATTGTATACTAAAAATCCTAGTAAAGCTCCCACTATTAAGAAACAAAATATTGCTATCTCTTGATATCCAACTAACCAACCACAATTCCAAGAAATAATACCATAAGCGAGGAAGGCAATTGCTGATAATCCACCACATAAACCATCTAGGCCATCAGTAATATTAACGGCATTACTTGTACCTACTAATAAGAATAAAATGAATATTCCATACATCCAACCAAGTGGTATAACTAAATTAAGTGCTGTAAATACTAAAGTTGATTTACCACCACTTTTCATAAAGAAATAAAAGAATACTAAAGCAATAATCATTTGAATTAAAAATTTAGTAACAATACTTAATCCTTTATTATCTTTAAATTTAACTTTTATAAAATCATCTATACCACCTAAAAGAGCATAAGCAATAAAGACAAAAACTAAAATAAATAAATTGTAACTCCAAGTTATACTCTTATTTATATAAAGTAATAATAAAGATAGAAGAACAGGAAAAATAAAGATTATACCTCCCATTGTTGGTGTTCCTTCTTTTTCTAAATGTCTTTCATTTATCGTTCTACTAACCTTTTGACCTATATTATATTTTTTTAATAACGGTATAAAAATAAGACCACTAGCTATAGCTAAAATAAATCCTAACATCATGGCCATCGCCGCTTTTGCAAGAATTAACATAAATTCCTCCTTTTGTTTTAATTATACAACATTAAAAGATGACTTTTTTAGATACTCCTATATATTTTGACATAAATTGACATTAGTTTAACAACAGAGTTATAGTTGTATCCACACTTTGAAATGTATTAGGACTAGGAGACATATATACTACTTTATCACCATTACCTGTGTATTTTATTTTAAAATCTTTTAATGTTTTTGTTGCTTCTTCCTTACTCATTCCAACAACATCAGGTAATACTAAGTAGCGAACATCTAAATATTGATATTCTTTTAACATACCACCACTTTGTTCTTTAATACCTAATGTTTCAATAGATGATAACATAATACTTCTAGCAATGGGAGCGGAAACAGTACCACCATATTGGGTTACCCCTTTCGGATTATCGATTGCCACATAAACAACAACTTCAGGATCATTTGCTGGTAAAAAACCAATAAACGATAAAATATAATTACCTACCATATACCTACCATTATTTACTTTTTGAGCTGTACCAGTTTTACCTCCAACTCGGTAATTTTCAATATAAGCATTTCTTCCTGTTCCATTAGCTACTACACTCTCCAAAGCAAAACGCACTGTGGCTGATGTTTCTCTACTTATAACTTCTCTTTTAACAACTGGTTTATTTTCATAAATTATAGATTTACTAGCATCATCAATAATTCCACTTACAACATAAGGAGTATTAAGAAGTCCTCCATTAATCGCTGCAGATACGGCGGTTACTTGTTGAATTGGGGTTACACTTATACCTTGACCAAAGGCTGTTGTAGCAAGTTCAACTGGTCCCATTTTATCTAAGGAAAACAAAATACCATTACCTTCACCATTTAAATCAATCCCTGTTTTAGAACCAAACCCAAAATTCTTAATATACTGCATTAAAGTATCTTTACCTAGTTTTTCTCCTAAAGTAACAAACCCTGGGTTCATCGTTTAAAAGCAAGAGATACCTTAAATTAAAATTAAGCATTCATATTTAATTCTATTATTTCATCTTTATGATTAAAATTAAAAATAATATGAAATTTTAAATGTTTTCGATCATTATCTATTTTACTAACTAATACTTTATCTATAAATAAATTAAAATATTTATCAATATTGTTTTTAATAGATAAATGAGATAATATTTCTTTTTTTATATTATTTATAATATTATCTAATTCATTATTTACATCTATATTTAATAATTTCTTTTTTATTTTAGTTATTTCTTCAACTATTTTTTCTCTTTTTTCAATAAATTCATCTTCACTTATTATTTTTCTTAAAGACATGTCTAATAATCTTTCTTTAAAGTTCTCTTGTTCTATTAATCTTTCTTTTAAATTATTCATATCTAAATCATTATTACTTTCTTTAATTAAATTACTATAATCTTTTATTATACTATTTAATAATTCTTCTTTATCATTAATAAACTTATCTAATACTTTTGTAAATAATTCATCTAACTCATATTCATATAATCTTGGAGTAACACATCCCTTTAGTCCATGTCTTAAATATTCATTACATTGCCAAATTGGTTTATTTTTTCTTTTACCACTAGAAGATCTTATAAAAGCTTTATTATGTTCCTCACAAAATATTTTAGATGTATATTTTTTATTTTCTAAAACTTCTTCTTTATTTAAAGCATTTTTATTCCATACTTCATTTCTTGTATTTAATACTCTATTAGCTTTATTCCACAAGTTTTCTGAAACAATGGCTGGTACTCTTCCTTCCCTATCTTTTTCCAAAATCCATTCTTCTTTTGGTTTTAATTTCTTTTTATGTGTTTTATAATCTTCTACTTCACTCATATTAGCAGTATACCAACCCTTATACCGATAATTTTTAATCATCTTCTTTAAAGTACTATCACTGAATATTTTACCTTTTCTAGTATAATACCCATTTTCTTTTAATATTTCCCCTATTTTTTTAAATCCATATTGTTCTGATGCATAAAGGTTAAACAACATTTCTACTGCTTTTGCTTCTTTTTTATTTATCACTAGTTTACAATCTTTTTTATCATAGCCATAAAGTCCTCCACCTCCAACTTTCCTATCTTTAATACTTCTTTTGATACCAAATTTAACTCTTTCTGATAATTTTCTTACTTCATCTTGAGCCATACTAGCCATAAGTGTTAATCTAAATTCACTATCGGGATAAATAGTATTGATATTATCGGAAATAAAAAACACGATGACACCATAACTAAGCAATAACTCTGTATATTTAATACTATCAATGGTATTTCTAGCAAACCTCGATACTTCTTTAGTTAATATTAAATCAATTTTTCCTAATCTTGCATCTTCAATCATTTTTAAAAAGTGTTCTCTTTTATAAACTTGTGTACCACTTATCCCCTCATCACTATAACTAGCAACATGTTCCCATGTTTTAACACTTTTTATCATATCATTAAAATAATTAGTTTGGTTTTCCAAGGAATTTAATTGATCAACTTTATCAGTTGATACTCTACCATAATCTGCAACTTTTAAATTCATATCATAGATTGTTTTACCCATTAGTAGTTCTTTTCTTGCTTTTATTATATCCAAAATAATTTCCTTTCTAATTTAACAATATATTATCCATTTTCTTCATTAATAATTTTTGCATTTTATTATAAATATCATAAGATATTATTTTCTTTTCATATAAATCATTATTAAAAAATAATCTTAATTTTAAGATAAGATATTCCATAGGTAATTCTTTAGTATCAATTTCCAAATAAACATCTCCTCATTAAGATTTATTAAAATTAGTTAAAAAAAAGAACTCAATAAGTGAGTTCCAGTTCAATATTTTTATTTAAATTCTACCAACGCTAATATTTTTTTATAATTAAATATTTTAGATCCTATAAATAAACTTACAGCTAACATTGTGAGTAAACTAATATAACTATTAGGAATATATAATATTAAACCAATAGCTATTAAATAAACAATATTATAATAAAATACAAAAATATTAAATATAACTAAACAAATAATTAAAAAGAAAATGATATTATCCAATATGAACTTAATATTAAAATATTTTAATTCTAAAAAATAATTTAAACTGAAAAAAATGATAAAATTTAGTACTTTAACAAAAATAACAAATAATAAAACTATTATAAGTTTATCAATATACCATTTACTAAGTTTCATTCTAGGTGCTATATTAACAGCAAATTCTTTACTTTCATGATTTATAAATTTATAGATAACAATGGCAAAGAACATTACATTAAAAATTAATAAAACAAGATCACATGAATGAATACCAGTTCCACCAAAAATGGCATAAAACATATTAATATTTTTGTGAATATCAAAAACAAATCCAATATAAGAAACTATTAAAACTATATAATAAAGCATACAAATTTTTATTATATTAAAATTAAAAATATTTTTAAAAATTCCTAACTGTAGTTTCATAATAAATAATCACTTTTCCTTTTACAACTCAAAATTTTTAATACTTTAATTATTATAACTATTCCACCACAATATAACATAAAGAAAATTATATCGTGAAAAAATGATGGGTAAGTATTTAATTTCATATAGTCAAAAATGTTTACAGGCATATCAGAAATTGAACCAATTGAACTAAAAGTATTTCCGGCTCCAAATAGTAAAGCAATTAGGATAATCAAATAGCAAATAAAGCCATATATTTTTCCTTCTTTAAATATAAATGCTCCTAAGATACTTAACAAAAGATAAATTATAAAAGATTTAAAAAAATAATAAATACAAATAATAACATAATTTACACCATTTACATTAAGAGGAATTCCTAAATTAGAATGAGAAAATATAAATATAGTTATTAAAGAACTGATTAAATTAAACAATAATATACATGAATTAGAGATATAAATATTATAAATTAAGTTATTATAATATTCGTTATTGTTTTTTAATCTGCTAAAAAACATATAATTCTTATCAAACATCATAACTATATGAATAGTATTAATAAGGCAAATCAGTAATAAAGGTAAGACAGTTATTAAATTACTATTGTAAGAAAGAAAATTTTCAAAAAAATTAGTAGAAAAGAATTGAAAAATACTAGTTATATTAATCATTAACAAAGTAATAAGAACTAACGAATTAAATGAATTATCAATTATATATTTATAATAACTAAGC
Organism: uncultured Bacilli bacterium; assembly: GCA_947632715.1. GTDB lineage: Bacteria > Bacillota_I > Bacilli_A > RF39 > UBA660 > SIG200. The sequence goes on from CANRQF010000014.1 coordinate 8,188, forward strand.
TTTATTTTTGACATGGCTAAGTTTTTGACGTGATACATTTCCCGATTCAAATTTATATAATTCATCAACTGCTAAATTTATTTCATCTTTAATATGACTAGTAATAATTATTATTTTATTCTTTTTCATTTTCTTTAATTCTTTAATTATTTTTTCTTTTGTATTATTTTCTACCCCATTAAATGGTTCATCTAAAATTATAATTTTAGGATCTTCCATCAAAACACAAGCTATTCCTAATTTTTGCTTCATACCTAAAGAATATTTTGAATATTTTTTATCTTTATCAGCAGTTAAATTTACTAAATCCAAAGTTTCTAATATTTGTTTATCATCAATTTTATGGTTAATGTCCGCTAATAATTTCAAATTCTTCATTCCTGATAAATCTGGTAAAAAGCATGGGTTTTCAATCAAGGCTCTAATATCACTTGGAAAATCTTTACTATGATTATAATCAATGCCATCAATAAAAACATTACCACTTGTTGGCCTATATAAAGATGCAATTATCTTCAATAAAACACTTTTACCACTTCCATTTTGACCAACAAAGCCATAAATTTTACCTTCTTCCAAAGTCATTGAAACATTATTCAAAACAACTTCTTTTTTAAATGTTTTAGTAAGATTTTTAATTTCAATTTTCATATAACAATCCTTTCTAATTTTTTTCACAATCTATTAAAAATTTTTCTTTATTTCTATACATCATAATTACTATAGCAAAAGAAATAAATGCTAGAATAAACATATAAATTACATAATATATAATATCTTTTGGAGCAAGTAATTCAATAGTATTAAGAATACTAAAATATGATGCATAACCATAAACTTCGTAAGATAACATATTACCAATCAAAGTTTCGGTTAAAATATCAATTCCATAATAAATTAAAAGAGTTTCAATTAATACAATAATAAAATTATGATTCTTACGTAAAGTAATTAAGCCAAGATTAATAAAAAATATACTAATTAATAACATATATATTAATAGCAAAATATAATATAATATTAAATTCATCGAATAATCAAAATATGCAAATCCTCTAGTACGTTCTACAAAACTATAATCGAAATGACCACTTGCCAAAAAACATATAAATAATAAAACTATTGATATTAATGGTAATAGCCAAATATAACGATAGCATTTTAAAATAACTTGTTTCATAGTAGCTTTATAACCTTTTCTTTGAATAATATTAATGATAGTTTTGCTTTTAAATAACTCATAAGCAAATAATATTGAGGAAATTAAAAGTAAAAACAACGGAGCAAATTGACTAGTATAAAAATTTGTTTTTTCATAATAAGTCATAGTATCATAAGTCATTTTATTCTTATTATTTATATTTTCATTAAAATAAGTGCAATAATCAGAATATTCTAAACATGTGCCATTTTCATCATATCTTGAACAAGATGGCTCATAATTTGAATTTATACACATTTTATAACGATTTTCATAATAACTATTTTCTAATGTTTTTAACTCTTTAGCAACTTTCCCAAAACTAAAAAGAAATGATCCTAACAACAAAAGAAAAGAAATTATAATTAAGTGTTTTTTTAAATAATTAATCATCTGTACCTCCATTTAAATAACCTTTTAAAAGTAAGAGAAATAATACCCTTATTTTAAGGTGTTTTACTAATATACCATTTTCCGTTATGAACTGTTGTAAATATCGTAACTCCAGTTCTTTCAATTGTTAAATAATAGTCACCCATCTCACTATAATAATCAAATTTTTTTGGATCTCCCATAACAACATCAATGTCGCTAACTATACTCCCATCGCTCTTATGTAATTTTGCTGTAATAATACAACCTTTGCATGGTTTATTTAGGGCTGTATATGTATATTGATTTTCATAATATTGATCTGTAGAAGTAGTCTTACTACGCATTCCTGTATTATGTACATCATTAGGTTCTAATTCAACACTTATTGGTAAAGCCAAAGGAGTTGGATAATTATATGCCTTAGTGCATGTAACAGATACTACTACTGCGACAATTACAAGGACTAAAAAGTATTTTGCATATTTCATATTATAATTCTCCTTTCTTGTTATATTTTTTATTTGTTAATTAAATATTATTATTTCTCTTACTTTTAAAAATTCATTTATTATTTATCATACTTATAAATAACAAATTGTTGATATTCTATTCTTGTATTAATAATATTACATTTTTTATCGAAATTCAATCCTCCAATTATATAAATCTTTCTCCTTTCTAGCTCTAAGTCTAATAGTGACATTTTAAAAAGTAAAGGGCTTTATAAGCCCAATAAAAATGAGCCTATCAGGCTCTTTAATATTTAATAATTATTTAAAAAATATTATAAAATTTATATAAAAATATAATAACAATAAAATTACAATAGTTACTATTAATATAACAAAATTTTTTTGCGATTTATTATATAATTCTTTTTCTTTGCCAATCGTTGATTTTTTCCCTAATAAAATTTCATTAATAGATACATTAAATATTTCACTTAATTTAAGCAATGTTATAGAATCCGGAATTGTTACTCCTCTTTCCCACTTACTAACTGCTCCTCTACCGATTGGAATTAATCTAGCTAATTCTTCTTGGGTTAAATTTTTTTCTTCTCTTAATTTTTTTATAAATGATCCTATTTTTTCATTTTCCATAAAACTACAACTTCCTTTACTTCTTTTGAAAATATTATAATTTATTTTTTACAAAAAGAAATTATTTTATCACTCTAAAAATATGAGAATTGACATTCTCAGTAAGTGAGAATAATTCTCACCCCTCGAAATTCTCTTAAGTAACTCTTAAGTATCTCTTGCTCGGCATAAAGGTTACAAGAGTTTTCAACTACCTCTAAATAAGTTTGAGCACCATGACCACCATGCTTCCAACAATGAAGAGTTGATCCCTCCACATTTATTGCTCCTGAATCAAAATAGGTATCTTTAAATAAATCTACTACACCTTCTTCAACACTAGATGCTAAAGTAATTATTTTAAACGTTGCTACCATTTAGGGATTTAAATTCTTGATATTTTTCTTTTAAAGAATCGCTAAAATTTATTTTGTTTTCATTTTGTTCATATTCCTTAATCCATTCATTTACTAAATTTAAATCTTCTAATTCAGATAATAGTGTACATACTTTAATGTTTTTGTTATCTTCAAGATAAGTATTATAGAAAAAATCAATTCCCTTTTCAATTAACCCTAAATTAGTTAAAATATTCATATTAAGTATAACATAATTATTAATTAATTCTTTTAAATAATATGTATCATAATCATTTTTCTTTTTTAATTTTGCTTTTAATTCTATAATTTTATCATTTATTAACTCTACAGAATCCTCTTTATTAAACCTAGTTTTTAAATTTGCTAAAAATGTGAAAAACATACTAAAAGATAGATCATATGGATCTTTATCTACACTTAAAAGATTGACACAAACTTTTAAGGAATCCTTTGTATATCCATTATATAAAACTCTTTTTATTATAAGATCATAATAATCATCTTGAGATACTCCCAATGCTTTAAATGTATCCCAATTAATAAATAATAATGTATTAGAACCAACACTTAATCTCTTAAATAATTCTATTAATAAAAATGTTGCTAATCCACCATTTACTGAATTTGGTGGTATTGTTATTAATTCTTTATAATATTTTTTTACTTTAAATCTCCAAGAACTACGTTCCTTTTTGGAAATTACTCTATTAGGTGTACAATATAATCCATTATCAACACATTCTAAAAAATACGTTATTTCCGCATTTAAAGATTTAAAATCTAATTCTTTTTTTGTTATTTTATTATTATCAATATTTTTAATAAAATCATCTTTATCATAATCTTCCTTTTTAGCTTTAGGAATTCTTTTATATAATTCTACAATTATCTTTTCTAAATCATTTTTATTATATTTTTCTATTTCTTTTTTTAATTCACTAACTAACATAAAAATCACCTATTTAATCTTTTAAAGCAGTGATTGGTATAACAATAACGCCATCATTTCTGGTATATATAGCATTAGAAAGTCCACAAATAACGCATAAACTTTTAGGTGGAATTCCACCTTTTTCTTTAATAATATTGCTAACTTTAATTAAATTATTTGCTGCCTCATCTATTTGATTTGCCCCAAGTTTAATTTCAAATGCTGCATAAGTTCCATCTTCAAACTCTACTACTGCATCAAATTCATTACCATCATAGTCTTGATAATGAAATAAATTCCAATTATTAGATTCAGCGTATATTCTTAAGTCTCTTTCAACCATTGCTTCAAAGAAAAAACCAAAAGTTAATAAATCATTAACACACATATCAATAGTCATATTAAGTAATGATGTAGCAATAGATGGATCGACAAAATGTCTTTTTTCCATTTGCTTAACTCTCATACTACTTCTAATATTAGAATTAAATGGTAATTGGTTTTCTATTAAATATAATTTACTTAAATCTTCTAAATATTCTGTAATTGTTTTAACATCTATATCTAAATTATCAACACCTTGTATATCGCTTTTTAATTTAGCAATTGATGATGTTGTAGATTCATTTCTAGATAGTGACCTAAGCAGTAACATCATTTTATTTAAATCTCTTTTAGAATCACTAATTCTATTTATATCTGTATCAATAATTTCTTTTACATATTCTTTAGGCAATTTAATTGCCTCATCAAACGGAACATCGATACTACCAGGAAATCCCCCTCTTAAAACTAACTTTATAATATCTTTTAAATTAATATCCCGAGTTTTTTTACTCTTAACTTTATTATTATAAATATCTTTTAGAGAAACTTCTCCAGATGAATCACCAGATTCATACAAACTCATCGGATACATCTTTAATTTTTTTATTCTTCCAGCTCCTGAATGTTTAATTTTATCCAATTTCTTTTTTGGAAGTACAGTAGAACCAGTTAAAATATATTTACCTTTTACTCCATCTTCATCACATTTATATCTAGTTGCATCCCAAATCTCAGGTACTTCTTGCCACTCATCAATTAATCTTGGGGTATCGCCTTCAAAAATCAAGGATATATCAGTTTCTGCTAGTCTTCTATTTTGATAATTACCACTAGGATCCATAAGTAAAAATTCACTTTCAGCATGCTTACGGCCAGCCCACGTTTTACCTATCCATTTCGCTCCAACAATATTTATGGCACCATAAGCTTTTAAACTATTTTCTATTTGCTTATCAATTAGTCTTGGTTTATACTCTGACATTTTCATCAACTCCATACATTAATTATATAATATTCAATAAATTTTGTCTATCAAATTGGATGATATTTTTGCATTTCATTGGATGATATTTTTCTAATTTAACGGATGATATTTTACATATCTATATAAACATTATAAACAAATTTATTCTTTTTTCTATCCTTTCGCATATTTTCAATAGAATTATATTTTTGACTTTTAAGAATGTTTTTTTTATTTTTTAATATTTCATTTATTTCTGTTTTAATAATCTTTTCTTCACCCATTAAACTTATAATTATATCTAGAATAATATTATGTCTGTCTTCGTTAATTTTACTAACAATAATACCTCTTACAAATTTACGAATAAAATCTTCTAAGGAGCCTCCGCCTATTTCTCTTTGAATCGAAGAGGTTAATAATTTAAGAACATTATCTTTATTAGAAGTTAATTCTATTTGATTTATCAAAATTTGCTTTTTCATCTCTAAATTTTTTAATTTTTCTTCTAATTTTTCAAATTGAGTTTTTAAATTCTCTTTTTTTATTTCTCCATTAAAAACTAAATCTAAAACAAAAGACTTTTTATTTTCTATTTTTTTGATATTATTTTGAATATCATTTAACTCTTTTTGATAATCATCTTCACTTAGAATATTTTGGTATAATTCTAACATATCATTCACGATTTTATCTTTATTTGGAATAATTTTTTGAAATATGTTTCCAAGTATATTATATAAATCACTTTCTGCAATAATTGGTGATGCACAAGCATCTAAATTAAATTGTAAATATTTACCACAACTCCATGTAGGTCTATTCTTTTTTCTACTATTTATTCTTTGATAATTTGTATTATGTTCTTTACAAAATATTTTAGAACTTAAGGGATATTTTAACCCTCCCGTATAATAACTATTACTAAGATAGTTTTTAGTTCGAGATTTAAGAATCGAATTTGCTTTTTCCCATAAAGGAACGGATACAATTGCTGGAACACTACCATCTAAACACTTATAGATAACTTGATTATCTTCCATAATTTTTTTCCTTTTTTTAGTTCTATAATCTAATATTTCTGTAGTTTTTCCTCGATAGTATCCTTTATATTTAGGATTTTCTAGCATCCTCTTTAATGTATCTTTATCATATAAATTACCATTTTTATTAAAATAACCTAAAGAACCTAACTTCTTAGATAATTTATAAAAGCCATATTCTCCAGTAGCATATAGTTCATATATTTTTTTTATAAATTTAGCTTCGCTTTCAACAATAACTAATTTACAATTTTCTTTTTTATAACCCATAATATTAGAAGAACCTAAAACATGTCCTTTTTCTATAGCTTGTCTATGACCAAATTTAATTCTTGAAGATAATTTTTTCGATTCATCTTGGGCTAGATTAAACATAATATTAAGTATTAATTCCGAGTTAGAATCAAAAGTATTTAGATTCTGATTTTCAAAAAAAATTCCCACATTAGCTTCTTTTAACTCTCTTATATAATGAATACTATCTTCTAGATCTCTTGCAAATCTTGAAACTTCTTTTGTTATAATTAAATCAAATTTATTTTCCTTAGCATCTTTGAGCATTCTTTTAAATCCTTCTCTATTTCCTACTCTAACACCGGATATTCCCTCATCTACATAACCAGGAACATATGTCCAACAAGAATGGGATTTAATGTACTTTTCATAATAGTCTAATTGATTATCTAAAGAATTTAATTGAACATCACTATCGGTTGAAACTCTAGCATAAAAACAAACCCTAAGTGGTATGTTATAAATTTTTTCACCATTCATTATAAGTTTTGAAATCTCCATATAGTTCATTTTTTACCTCTTATAATAATTTTAATCTATGCAAAAGTAAATCATTTACTTTGCTAAATGTTTTTTCATCAATAATATTTTTCTTGTATAAATTATTATTAATTATAATTTTTAATTCTGTTATAAAAACTTTTTCGTTAAGCAATTTTATCACCATTAAAAATTATTCTTTATAAAAAAAATTATGCTTAAAAAGTGGAGCAACAATTTTAAAAGTTGATCCCGGTTCATAAGTTTTCCAAATCGGTAAATTTCTATTAATAACTTCCTCACTATATTTTTGATAATTATCTGGTTCAAAAGATGGTAAACTATCCATTGCAAGGATCTCACCTGTTTTCGGATTCATAACAATACTTAAAGCATTCTCAGCGTTATATTTCGTCATAGCATTACTTAGTTCATTATAAACAGCTTGCATTAATTCTATATCGAGTGTTAATTTTAAAGTCATTCCTTTAGATGGAGCAACATAACTATCAGGTACTTCTAGTTTATTACCTTTTCCATCACTATAATATTTTAAAGAACCATTAATACCCGTTAAATATTCATCATAAGTAAGTTCTAGTCCAGATAAACCTTGATTATCACTTCCAACAAAACCAATAATATGAGCAAGCATCTCCCCATATGGATAATATCTTTTGGAATCTAAAACTAAATAAACACCATCATAACCTAGCTTTTCAATCTTTTCTGCTGTTTCACTATCTAAATCCATACCTTTTCTAATAATTTCCATACTACTATTTTTAGAAACATATTTATAAACATCATCAAAATCGCAATTAAGAATCTCGGCAATATCTTTAGCTACTTTTTCTTTATATTCTGCTTTTATTTGTCCAGGTACGACATAAATTGTTGTTGTAATAATACTCGTTGCTAAAACATTACCATTTCGATCAACAATATCCCCTCTGGGAGCATTAATAGTCATTTTTCTACTCCATAAATCTTCCGTAATTTTGGAAAGTTTATTATAAGAAAATACTTGAATATAAAATACTTTTCCTATAATTAATAATAAAACTATAATAACTACAAATAAAAGAAATCTAATTCTTGTATGTATACCATTAAAAAACATATTATCCCTCAACAAATAATATGTTTTTTATTTATATTTTATCTATTCATCTTTGCTTAAAACAACATTAATTATAGAATCACTATTAATACTAGTACCACTAGGTATATCTTGCTTTGTAACATAACCATACCCTGTAACATTAATGTTTATATTTAATAAACTAGCATAAGTTTTAACATCGTTTAAACTCCAACCAATCATATTTTCTAAAATATAATCGTTATTATTACTTACTAGGAATACTTTATCACCTGCAAATACTTGCGTATTTTTAAGTGGATATTGATTGATAATATATTTACCACTTCCAAGAGTAATAACTTTTAAACTATGTTTTTCTAATTCTTCTTTTGTTTTAACAACTTCTTCACTTATATAATTATCAAGTTTAATTATTTTACTTTCTAAATTATCTGTAATATTTTCAATTCCTAAATATGAAACAATATCATCAACGGCTTTCGTTACTTCTTTAGCAATTGGAGATGCTGATGATGCACTAAGTTGTTTTACAGCAACATAAATAATATATTTTGGATCTTCTTCTGGGAAAATACCAGCAAAACTTCTAATATAATCATAATCACCATGAAGATAACCACCAGTTGGACTAGCAATTTGGGCTGTACCAGTTTTACCTATCATTTTGGTTTTAGAAGGTTGCCATATATGGGAACTAGTTAATCCTTCATAAACAACATTATGCATTAAATTACGCATATAATCCATTGTTTCTTTAGAATAAACTTTTTCAACTTCGACTCTTCCACCTTCATAAACTACTTCATCATTATCATTAACTATTTTTGATACTATATATGGCTTAATAATTGTACCATCATTAGTTAATGCTGATAAGGCTTGCATCATTTGAATTGGGGTAACTGTAATACCTTGACCAAATGATGCATTAGCTATTTCGGTTAAATATTGCATTTGCACTTTACCAGATACTTCATTAGCAAGTTCAATACCTGTTTTCTTACTAAATCCGAGTTTTTTATAGTAATTAGTTAATTTTTCTGCTTTTAATTCAAGTCCTAAGATACTTGCTGCTACATTGGAAGAATAAGCAAAACCAGTATCAAAAGTAATTTCACCCCAACCTTTACGATTAAAATCTCTAATAACGGCATCAGCAACCGGAATACTTCCTGACATATATGTTTTACTACCATCATATAATCCTTCTTCAATACTGGCAGCAAAAGAGAATGTTTTCATAACACTTCCTGGTTCATATTCGTAGCTAACCAAAGGATTCATAAAATAATCCAAACTATTTAAATTATTAGGATCAAAATTAGGATAAGTAGATGATGCAACAATGGCACCTGTTTTAGCATCCATAACAGTAAAAATCATCCAATCCATATTATAATCTTTCGATAAATCATGAGTTAAAGTTTCAGCAAAAAGTTGAATATCATCATCAATGGTTAAATAAATATCATTACCATCTGTCGATTTAGTTTCCACTACTTCTGCTCCGGGAAGCGTATAACCATAAGCATCAGTTTGATAAGTTCTAGAGCCATCTACACCAGATAATTCTTTATCATAATAAGATTCAATACCTAGTTCTCCCACAATATCACCATCAGTATTCTTTTTAGCATAACCAATGATATAGGAAGCAAATGAACCCATACTATAAGTTCTTTTTTGACCTTTAATAAAATCTATACCAGGCATTTCTAAAGCTTCAATCTTATTTTTTAAATTTTCAGATATATCTTTACCCCCAACAAATTCTACTTGATAAACATTTTTCTTATTTAATTGCTCTAAGGCATGATTATAATCAATACCAACCATTTCATTTAACATTTTAGCTGTTGCTTCTTTATCAACTACATGTTGAGGATGATTTTCATCTTTAGTTCTTCTTGCATCTAAGTAAGCAATTATTGTATAAGAATTAACAGTAGATGCTAAAATATTACCATCTTTATCTAAAATATTTCCTCTTTTAGCATAGATAGTATCTTTTTTTGTATTACGATTATTGGCAAATGTTTTTAAATTTATACCATCGACACTACTACTTAAAGCAACATAACTTAATTTTAAAATTATGGCAATAAAAAAGAAGCCCACGATAAAAATAAACAATTTTGGTATTTTTACTGTAACTCCTTTTTTCATAAAATCTCCCTCTATTTGGCTACATTAACAATATTATCACTATTATATGAAAGGCCATAACGTTCTGCAATTTTTTGAATATTTTCCATACTAACTAATTCATTTATTTGCATTTCTAAACTTTCATTACTATTTTCTTGTTTTTCTATTTTACTTTTTAATTTTTCATTAGTAATATTTGTTTCACTAAGTAATGATTTAGAAAGTACTTTCATAGTTGGTATCGAAATAATTAAGGCAAGTATTAAAACATACATAAATTTTTCACCTTTTAAAAATATTGCTTTTCCACTCTTTTTCATAATTATACCCTTTCTATTATTCTTAATTTAGCACTATGGCTTCGACTATTTTCTTGTAATTCTTCTTTAGTTGGTGTTATTGGTTTCTTATTTACTAATTTTATTTTCGGTAAATAATTTTTAGGAATTTCTGGTAATCCCTTAACCATTTCATCTATTTCACTATTTTCTTTAAATATTTTTTTAACTATTTTATCCTCTAAGGAATGAAAAGTTATAACTGATATTCTACCACCTTTATTTAATAAATCAATGGCATCTGGTAAAACTTTCTCTAATACTTCTAATTCTTTATTAACTTCAATTCTTAATGCTTGAAATATTTTTCTTTCGGGATGGTTCTTGTAAAAATAATTTGCTCCCACAGCTTGCTTTATTATTTCTACTAATTCTAATGTTGTCATTATTCTTTTTTCTTTTCTACTATTTACTATTTTTTTACTAATAACTTTAGATAATTTTTCTTCTCCAAACTTAAAAAATATATTCCATAATTCTTCTTCACTATAATTATTAACAATATCTTGAGCAGTTAATTTATTATCTAAATTCATTCGCATATCCAAAGGTGCATCTTTCATAAAAGAAAATCCTCTTTTATCTTCATCAATTTGTGGTGATGAAAAACCTAAATCAAATATAATGCCATCAACTTTTGTTATACCAATATTATTTAATTCTTTTTTTAAATGAACAAAATTAGCATTTATAATTTGATAATTACCACCAATTTCTTTTAAAATTTGAGTTGAATAAGAAATTGCTTCTCTATCTTGATCAAAACATATTAGCTTACCGGTTTTTAATTTTTTTAATATTTCTTTACTCATACCTGCATAGCCTAAAGTTGCATCAACATATATTCCATTACTTTTAATATTTAAGGAATCTATTATTTCATTAAGCATTACGCTATAATGTTTCATAATTACCCTCAAATAAATTTTCTGCAATTTCTTCTAACTTATCATTATTTTCATTCATAAATTGTTCATAAGCATCTTTATCCCAAATTTCAATATGGTCATTTACGCCGATTATAACACATTCTTTTGTTAAACCGGCGTAGCTAACCAATGGGGAGGTAATATTGATTCGACCCATTTTGTCGAATTCGCATACAGAGGCACTGGCAAAAATTGATCTTGAAAATGTACGGGCATCTTTTTTAGTGAATGGTAAGGTATTTAATTTAGTAACAACTTTATTCCAATCATCAGTTGTATATAAACTAAGGCATTTTTCAATCCCTCTTGTAACGATGATTTTATTCATTTCGTTGCCTCTAAATTTACCAGGTATTACTATTCTACCTTTTTCATCAATATTATGATGATACTCACCCATAAACATTTCCATCACCCACTTTCTGCCACTATTATCCACTGTCTACCACCATTTTACTATTTTAATGGTTTAAAGTAAAGAGATTTAGCTAAAATAATTGCATAAATTTTTAAGTTTACAAATTTTATGTCAAATAAAAAGCATCAAATTTTGATGCTTATATTTAAATTGAAAATTCTTAACTATTATGTTTTCTCTATAATTACTCATTTATATTTTATAGATAAAAAAAGAATGGTTTACCATTCAATTAATTTTCTTCTTCAATTTTTAGAACATTTTTACCATTATAATTTCCACATTTAGTACATGCTCTATGAGGTCTTATTGAAGCACCACATTTTGGACAAGTTGTTAAAGCTCCAACTTCCTTTTTTAAATGAGTTCTTCTCATATTCTTTTTTGTTTTACTAGTTCTTCTAAAAGGAACTGCCATTACTAATCATCACCTTTCAACAATTTTTCTAAATCTTTTAATCTTGGATCAATACCATTAGATTTACTTTCTTCGTTTAATAATTCCCAACCATTTCCTTTTAAATTAGCATCTTTATTTAAGGAATAACTAATGGGAACTTCCAGTACAATATTTTGCCATAAAATCGTCTTTAAATCAAGTGTATTTTGTGAATTTTCATAACTTTCTCTATAATTTTCTACTAAATCATCCCAACTTTCTTCTATTTTGATATTAAATTTATATGGTATAGGTTCTAAAGTTATACTATCTTTAATAATCATATTACCTGTAAAATCACAATCTAAAAGAATATCATTATTACTATTTTTATATACTCTGCCCTTAACAAAAGCATCTTTTAAATCTAATATTCTTGCATCTAAATTATCATCTTTTTCTACTTTAAAATCTATATTTATTTCTTTTTTATAATTTAACTCATCTAACTCTATAATCATATAATCACCACTTATATAGTAACATTTTATATAAATTGTTGCAAGAAATTAAGCATTTAAGTTATAATTTAAGTGGTGATTATATGTATAAGTTAAAATATTATTCTTTGAGTAAGGAAGAAAAAAAAGATTTAATAAAAAAATTTAAGGAAACAAACCAAGGTAAAGATTTATATAATAGATTCAAAAGATTAATAGTAATAGGAACTTTAGGATTATTATTTAGTATCTTTATGTTTATTACTTATAAAAATAATTGGGATTTAGTAACAGCCACAACTTTACTAATATTTTCTTTAATATTTATTATATCTCCCTTTATTATTCGTATTAATAAATTAAATGATTATTTAGTAAAAACGGGAAAAAATAACTAGCAATAGTTAATTTTTTTTACATAAAATTTATTATGAATGATTGGGCTAGAAATTTAAAACTGCTTAAAGAAGAAGATATAATTTGGTATATATATTTTTTTATTGTTACTTTTGCTTTAATAGCCAATAGTTTTGAAGAAAAATATATTTATACAAAATGTAAAAAATATCAGCAAAGTGGAAGAAAAATAAATATAACTCTTTTAGTCATCGCTTTTATAATTTATTTATATTATGTATGTATTGCTATTGAAGATGTAAATATCGCTAGTAACAAAAGTCCAAAACAACAAAGAGTATCAATGGAAAGATTAATAACTACATTAGTATTTTTAATTGGTGGTGCTCTATCTCTTTATACAGAATTAGACGATAATTCAGGTGATGTCGATTTAGCTATTTTCTAACTTACTTTACGATAATCTTCATTTAATTTTAATTCTTTATTTTTTACTTGAAACAACTCAGATACACTCATTACTTGATAGCCTTTACTATATAAAAGAGGTAATAGTTTTTGAACTGCTTCAATAGTGGAATTATAAGAATCATGAAATAAAATAATATCACCATCTTTAATATTATCTAAAACATAATTTACTAAATAATCACTATTATGATAACGCCAATCATTAGTATCTAAGCTCCATAAAATAAAAGATGCTGGAATTAAATTTAAAGTACTATTTTTATAAGAACCATATGGTGGTCTTACTAATTTGATATTCTCTTGAAATAAATTATAATATAAATCATTCATTGTATTAAAATCATTAATTATTTCTTCATCTGTCATTTTTTTCATACTTTTATGGGAATATGTATGACTACCTATTTCATTACCATAACTCTTCATACTTCGTAAAATATCTTTATTACCATTTATTTTATTTCCTACTACAAAAAAAGTCGCATGAGCTTTATTATCATTTAATATCTCAAGTAATCTTGTAGTTTTACCCTTATTAGGACTATCATCAAATGTAATTGCTACACTCTTTTTATTACTTACATAATTATAGCCATCTTCGTTTTGGTATTCCTTATCTAAAATAACTGTATAATTTAAATAATCTTTTATTTCATTATAATTTACTTTTAAAAATAATTCTGAATCATTTAATTCTAAATTATAATTAGAAAAATATATTACTAATTCATTACTACGTATTAGATATGTTCTTATAACATTTTCTTTTAATAACTCTTCCACTATAAATTTAGGATATTTTAAATATAATAATTCTTCTATTTTTAAATTATATTCATTTATTTTATCTTCTTTAATTAAAGTAGTTACATCTATTTCATCATTATTTTGATCATATATTTTACTTTTTAAATTATTATCTTCATCACGATATAAAAATGACGTATATTCTTTTAATGTATTTTTTTCTAAAATTAAATATTTAGAACTATTTTCAATTGTAAATTTAGTTTTGCTTTCTTCAGTAACATATATTCTTAAAGTAATATAATTAATAATAATTAATATTAATAAAATTAAATTTAAATATAATATTTTCTTTTTCATATCTATCAATCTTATTATTTACAAAATATATTAATTTATTTATAATTTTTATTAAGAGGTAGAAAAATGAGAATAGATAAAAAGAATTATTATTTAGATATTGCAGAAAGTGTTTCTGAAAGAGGTACTTGTTTAAGAAGAAATTTTGGAGCAATCATCGTTAAAAATGATGAAGTAATAGCTACTGGTTATGTAGGAGCTCCGAGAGGAAGGAAAAATTGTTGTGATTTAAAATATTGTACGAGAGAAAAATTGAATATTCCAAGAGGTGAAAGATATGAACTATGTCGAAGTGTTCATGCTGAACAAAATGCGATTATTTCTGCACCCCGAAAAGATATGATTGACTCTACCCTTTATTTAGTTGGTAAAAATTATGTTGATGGCTCTTATGTTGAAAACGCAAGACCTTGTGCCCTTTGTAAAAGAATGATTATTAATGCTGGTATAAAAGAAATTGTTATTAGAGAAACAAAAACTAAATATACTACTATTGAAGTTAAAGATTTTATTGAAAATGATGAATCTTTAGAGGGAGTTAAAGGTTATTAAATATTAAAAAATCAATTCTATTTCTAGGAACTGATTTTTATTTTATATATTTAAAGAATTATAAAGACTTCTTTGTCTCATAACATTATTTTCTTCTATTTGAGAGTTAATTTCATTATTTAAGTTTTCGTTACATCTTACAAAGTCAATATTTGCAATCACATGTAAAATATATGAATCCACAATTGATAATTTTTCATAAACTGCTAAATTTTTTCCTTCGTTTACTTTTATACTTAATTCTTTTTCTGGTATTTCGTTTAATCTATTTATTTCTTTTTTAGCATATTCTAATTCTTCATTTGTTAATTTACTTAACATTATTTTTTCAATTGATTCATTACTCATAAAATCATAAACTAACATATATTCTGAAAGATTACATTTCTTGGTATTATATAATTTAAACATATCTGCAAAAAATTTATTCCTTCTATAAAAATTTAATTCATTTGTTTCTTCATGTGATAATTCTGATTCTTTCTTTGTTTCTAAATATTCTATTCTATTCTTTTCAAAATCTGGTTCATAAGATAGCCATTTTTGCCACTCTATACTTGGAGTAATGCCTTCTAATATATTTCCTTTTTCAATTTTACAATTACCTTTAGCCATTTCTTTAGCAACTATTCTACTTAAATTCATAGTAAAACCTCCTATTAGAGATTATATCATAAATTAAATATACAATACACTATGTAAATAGCAAAAATTCAAATAGCTATTTAAAATTTTCTACTATATAATTTTAGGTGAATTATATATGAATGAAAAACTTAAAATATTTTATTTAATTGATATTACTGTTTTAATTATAAGTTTTATTGGTGCGATATTTGTAAATAATTATGATTATGGTTATGGGTTATCTGCTTTAGAAGGTGTTGGAGATTTTGTAATAGTTGGTCTTATATTCTTAATAAGTTTATTTTTATTAATTATAGTATCAATTATTTATATAATTACTAGATGTATTAAAAGAAATAGATAGCTAATCTATTTTTTTATTTGTATAACATAAAACGTACTTTTATAAAGTACGTTTTCCTATCTATTGGTGCAGGTAAAGGGACTTGAACCCCCACGGATAATCCATTAGATCCTAAGTCTAACGCGTCTGCCAATTCCGCCATACCTGCACATTAAATGGTGGACCTCGTAGGACTCGAACCTACGACCGCCCGGTTATGAGCCGGATGCTCTAACCAACTGAGCTAGAGGTCCATTGCTTTTTAATTATACTATATTTATTTTTAAGTTTCAAGCACTAATTCAAAAGCACTAAATAAAATTGAAAGTGCCCGATAATTTTATCCCGGTCAATAAGTCTTTTAAAAAGTTCTTTCCACTTTCTTATCAAGAAAGTGCCTCCGGAGGAATATTTA
>CANRQF010000015.1 GCA_947632715.1 uncultured Bacilli bacterium
GCATTTTTTCTTGCTCAAAAAATTAAAATAATTTATACTATAAGTAAGGGTGATGGTAATATGGCAGAGATGATATTTAAGTATAGTGCCATGAGTGGAGGAAAAACAATTAATCTTTTACAAACAGCATATAGTTATGAAGAAAAAGGATTTAAACTTACACTCATTAAATCAATTCAAGATACGAAAGGAAAAAATGCTGTTTTGTCTCGTAATGGAATGCAAAAAGATGTAGATATTTTACTAAAAGAAGATGAATCTTTACTTACAGCAAAAAATTATCAAAAGTATTATACTTCAAAAGTAATATTAGTAGATGAAGCAGAACTCTTGAATAAAAAACAAATTCAAGAATTATGGACAATTGCTCATTTAATTAATATTCCGGTTATTTGTTATGGCTTAAAGAGTAATTTTAAAGGAGAAATATTTAGTGATGGGGTATCACATTTATTTGCAGTATCCGATATAATTGAAGAAATAGGTAGTACATCTCTTTGTGAATGTGGTAAGAAAGCTATCTTTAATGCTCGTAAAATAAATGATGAATATGTTAAAGATGGACCAGATATTTTAATTGATGATGGGACTAAAAAAGAAGTTTTATATGTACCATTATGTTCTGATTGTTATATGAAACATGTTAAAATAAGTAGTGAAGAAGCTAAAACTTTAGCAAAATTAGTTGATAAAATTAGATAGATAATATATAATTTAGACATACAAGCGATGAAGGCGTGGAAAACCAGAGCTATATAAGAAATGAGATTCTTCTAAGAATGATTAGGGTGGAACCGTGGGTTAATACTCACCCCTAAATGCTTAGGAGCTTTTTTTATTAAGGAGGATATATATGGAAGAAATGACAATGGAAAAAATGACTAATTTATGTAAGCAATATGGTTATATTTATCAAGGTAGTGAAATATATGGTGGACTTGCTAATACTTGGGATTATGGTCCACTTGGAGCTAAGCTTAAAAATAATGTTAAAGATGCATGGCGTAATTTTTACATTAGAAGAAGAATGAATGCTTATGAAATTGATGCTGATATTTTAATGAATCCAAAAGTATGGGTTGCATCAGGTCATGTTGCTTCATTTAATGATCCACTTATAGATTGTAAGAGTTGTAAAACAAGACATCGTGCTGATAATTTAATTGAAGCATTTGATAGTAATGCTCATGCTGATAGTATGAGTGAAGATGAGATGGTTGCATACATTAAAGAACATAATATACCTTGTCCTAAATGTGGTAAGAGTGATTTTACTGGCATTAGAGAATTTAATTTAATGTTTGAAACTAATCGTGGTGTAATTAAAGATGATAAAAGTATTGTTTATTTAAGACCAGAAAATGCCCAAGGTGAATATGTTAATTATTTAAATGTTAAAAGAACTACTAGAAGTAATTTACCATTTAGTATTGGTCAAGTTGGTAAAGCTTTCCGTAATGAAATAACACCAGGTAATTTTACCTTTAGAACGATTGAATTTGAACAAATGGAATATCAAACATTTTGTAAACCAGGTACAGATGAAGAAATATATGATTTTTATAAAGAATATGCTAAAAGATTCTTTATTTCCCTAGGACTTCCTGAAGTTAAACTTAGATATCATGATCATGAAAAACTTGCTCATTATGCAAAGATGGCATCAGATATTGAATATGAATTTCCATTTGGATGGGGTGAAATAAATGGTACCCATAATAGAACTGATTATGATTTAACTCAACATGAAAAATATAGTGGGGAAAAAATGGTTTATACAGAACCTGAGACTAATGAAAAATATATCCCATATATTATTGAATCTACAATTGGGGTAGATAGATTAGTTTTAGCACTTTTATTTAATGCTTATCGTGAAGAAGAGTTAGAAAATGGGGAAACAAGAGAAGTTATGGAATTTATTCCAACTATTGCTCCATATAAAGTAGGTATTCTTCCTCTTATTAAAAAAGTTCATAGTGAAAAAGCAAAAGAATTATATGAAGAATTAACAAAATATTTTGATTGTATTTATGATGATGGTGGAAGTATTGGTAAAAGATATAGAAGATGTGATGTTATGGGAGTTCCTTTTGTAATAACGATAGATGATGATACTATAAATAATAATACAGTAACTATAAGAGATAGAGATACAATGGAACAAATTACCATAAATATAAGTGACTTAGTAAAATATATAGAAGATAAATTAAGAGTTTATTAGAAAAAAGGCATATACCTTTTTTCATTTTAGTTAAAATGCTCTCTTTTTTCATTTTAGTTAAAATGCTCTTGTAAAAATAATATTTATTTGGTAGAATTAAAGAGTAAACTAGAAAATATGGAGGATAAATATGGCACTAGATAAATTAAAAGGTATTTTTAATAAAAATGATGAAGATGTAATAGATAGTGAAGATGATTATTATGATGGTGAAGTAAAAGCAACTGCGAATGGTAGTCAAATGATTCTGTTAGAACCAAGAAGTTTTTCGGAAGCCCAAGCTATTGCTGATCATCTAAAAAATCGTAATAGTGTTGTAGTTAATTTAAAAAGAGTTACATCTACGCAAGCAAAAAGAATTATTGACTTTCTAAGTGGATGTATATATGCAATTGGTGGTAATATGCAAAAAATTGGTGTAGGCATTTATTTGTGTACGCCAAAAAATGTTAATGTTCAAGGACAAATAACAGATGATAATGATAAAGCTAAAAGTGGAGCTGAAGACGATTTAGAGTGGTAAAGAAGAGGTTGTGAGTTATTATGAGGAAATTTAACAATAGTTTTCCTGGTTATAATAAAAAAGAAGTAAATTCTTTTGTTTCAAATGTCACAACAGAATATGAAAGTATGCTCAACAATCTAAAAGATAGAGATAAACAAATAGAGCTTTTGACCAAAGAATTAGATCATTATAAAAATTTGGAAGCAACATTAAATAGAGCAATTATGATTGCTGAAGAAACAACACAAAATATTAAGAAGAATGCATTTGATGAATCAAAAATAATTATTGAAGAAGCAAAGAAAAATGCATCACGAATAATTAATAATGCTTTAATAAAAGCCGAAAAAGTAGAAAATGAAGCCGATAATTTAAAAAAACAAGTAGAACAATATAAAAGAAGATATAAGAATCTTTTAGAAGAACAACTTGATGAAGTAGAAAGATTAGATATAAATAATTAGTGTAATTTCTATTACACTTTTTTCTTTACTAAATATTAAATTAATAGTATACTTTATTTAGAATATAATTATATGGAGGTAATATGAAGACAAGAATAATAAGTGCCATTATTATGTTAATAATTATAATTCCTGTTATTGTATTTGGTGGTTATATTTATGCAATAGCTGCTACTATACTTGGAATTTTAGGTTATAAAGAAATATTAGATTTAAAAAGAAATAAAAATAAAATTCCAAAAATTGTTGAGCTTTTAGGACTTGTTGCTGTTGTATTTTTAATTGTAGGTAATTATGGTAATAACGCTCTTAATTATCGTACAATATTAGTTCCATTAGCTTTATTATTAATGCCAACTGTCTTTTATAAAAAAGAGAATTATAGTTCAGAAACAGCTTTTTATTTATTAGGATTTATATATTTAATTGGTTTAGGTTTTAATTTATTGATATTAACTAGAGAACTTAATATTTATTTATTAATATATTTAGTTTCAGTATCTTTATTTACTGATACTTTTGCTTATGCGATAGGTTGCTTGATTGGTAAACATAAGATGTGTCCTAAAATTAGTCCTGCTAAATCTTGGGAAGGTGCTGTAGCTGGTCTTATTGGTGGTACTATAGTATCAGTTATAGTCTATGTAAATTTAGTTGGTGATTTAAGTCTTCAGTTAGTAATAGTTTCTATGCTTTTATCAATAAGTGGTCAAATTGGTGATTTAGTCTTTAGTAAAATAAAAAGAGAAAATGATATAAAAGATTTTTCTAATATAATACCTGGTCATGGTGGTATTCTTGATCGCTTTGATAATGTTTTATTTGTTATTATTATGTATGCTGTATTGGTTTTAACTATTTAGGAGGGGAACAACATGTTTATAATTACTATTTTAGTGTTTATATTTATTTTAGGAATAATTATTTTATTCCATGAATTAGGTCATTTTTTATGGGCAAAGAAATTTGGCGTTTATATTTATGAATTTTCAATAGGTATGGGGCCAGTTATTTATACTCATAAAGGTAAAAAAGATGGCATCAATTACAATATTAGAGCATTTCCAATTGGTGGTTTTGTTTCCATGGCTGGTGAAGTTTATGAAGATGATAAAAAAGTACCTAAAGAGAAATGTTTATGTAATAAACCTATATGGCAAAGAATAATAGTTATGGCTGCTGGAGTTATAAATAACTTCATTATGGCTATTATCTTATTGTTTGTTTTTTCTTTAATTTATCAAAGTACAGAACTTGATCCAGTAGTTAAAAGAGTTGAAGAAGGTTATCCAATGTTTACATCTGGTATATCATCTGGTGATGTAATAATTGGTGTTAATAACAAAAAAGTTAATACTTTAGATGAATTACAAATATTACTTTATTATAAAACTAAAGATGATGTATATACTTTTAAAGTAAAACATCCTGATGGTAAAGTAGAAGATTACAAGATGAGTCCTAAAGTAGAAAAAAATGCTGATGGGGAAGAAACAAGATTATTTGGTGTTGAATTTGAACAAAAAGAAACTCATGGTTTGTGGAATAAAATTAAATTTACTTTCCAAAAGTTTGGCTCAATTGTTTCTCAAATGTGGTTAACTTTAGGAGGATTATTTACAGGTAAAATTGGTTTAGGATCATTATCTGGTCCAGTTGGTATTTATTCCGTTGTTGATGAAGTAGTAAAAGAATCAGGTAAAGCATTATATTTTGTTGTTAATGTAATTAATTTAATTATATTATTATCAATTAATGTTGGTATTATTAATATTTTACCTATACCAGCCTTTGACGGTGGACATATCTTATTCTTGATAATTGAAAAAATTAAAGGTAGTCCAATTAATCAAAAATTTGAAAATTTATGTCATACAATCTTCTTTATATTATTAATGTTATTGATAATTGTTGTAACAATTAATGATATTATTAAGTTATTCTAGTAAGCAATTTATTGCTTACTTTTCTTTTGTAGTATATAATTGTATATTATGAAACGAGTTTTAAGAAAACAATATTTAATGATAAGAAATAATATTTTAGAAAGAGATATTAAAAATGAAATAATATTTGATAAAGTAATTAATAATGAATTAGTTAAAAAAGCAAAATTAATATTAATTTATGTATCTTTTAATAGAGAAGTAGATACTTTAAAATTAATAGAGTATTTTTTAACTAATAATTATTTAGTTGCAGTTCCTAAAATAGAAAATAATATTATGAATTTTTATTATATTGATAGTTTAGATAAATTAGTAAAAGGATATTATGATATTTTAGAACCAGTTACTAAAGATATGGTTAAAGATTTTAATGATGCTGCTTGTATAACCCCAGGTATTTGTTTTTCTAAAAATGGTTATCGTATAGGCTATGGTAAAGGTTTTTATGACCAATTTTTTCTAAATCATAATGTATATTCTATTGGCCTATGTTATAAAGAATGTTTATTAGATAATATTCCGAATGAAAGTCATGATCAAAAAGTTAGTGAAGTAATAACAGACTAAAAAAGTTTAATATCTAGTTGAGTTATTCTTATAGTTTGTTTATAATAAAAGTGTTCTTGTAGCTCAGTTGGATAGAGTGTATGCCTCCGACGCATAAGGTCAAGGGTTCGATTCCCTTCAAGAACACCAATTAAGTTAATAAATGTACTCATTTATATATATGAGTATTATTTTTATTTAAAAATATATTGTGTAAAAATTAATAATGCGATATGATAATTCTGTTAAGAAAAGGAATATTTTTATGAATAATTATCATTTATCAAAATCAAAATATTGTAATGGAATTCAATGTCAAAAAATGTTATGGTTAGACAAATATAAAAATGAAGAAAAAGAAAAAATAAATAATGAATCTGTTTTTGATAATGGTCAAGAAGTTGGGGAATTGGCAAAAAATATATTTGGAAACCATGTAAATATTGAATTTAATAAAGATTTAAATATAATGCTTAGGGAAACAGAAAAATATTTAAAAGAAAAAAATATTGTATTAACTGAAGCATCTTTTGTTTATGATGATAATTTTTGTAGTGTGGATATCTTAGTGAAAAATAATAACAATATGGAAATATATGAAGTAAAAAGTTCAACGGAAATTAAAGACATTTATATAGAAGATTTAGCTTATCAAACATATATATTAAAAAAATTAAATTATAATATTACTAAATCTTCTTTAATAATTATTAATAGTAACTATATTAGATATGGTGATTTAGATTTACATAAATTATTTGTTATTGAAGATTTAACTAATGAAATAAATAATAAATTGAATGAAGTAGAAGTCAATATAAAAAAAATAAAAGAAACTATGGCTATTAATAATGAACCCTTAATAGACTTAGGTATACATTGTGTTACTCCCTATGAATGTCCTTTCTTTAAGTATTGTACTAAATCATTACCTTTAAAAAATGTTTTTAATATAAGAGGAATGAGTAATAGTAAGAAATTTAGTTTATATAAAGAGGGTATATATTCTTATGAAGATTTATTGGATGCTAAAATAAATGATAAATATAAACAACAAATTGAATTTGAATTATTTCATAAAGAACCAATTATTGATAAAAATAAAATTAAAGAATTTTTAGATACTTTATCATATCCTTTATATTTTTTAGATTTTGAAACTTTTCAACAACCAATTCCTTTATATGATGGAGTAAAACCATATATGCAAATACCTTTTCAATATTCTTTGCATTACATTGAAAAGGAAAATGGTAAGTTAGAACATAAAGAATTTTTAGCTGAAGCAAGTATTGATTCCAGAAGATTATTAGCAGAATCATTAGTCAAAGATATTCCAAGGAATGTTTGTACTCTTGCTTACAATATGAGTTTTGAAAAAACAGTTATTAAAAATTTAGCTTATTTATATCCTGATTTAAGGGAACACTTAATGAATATTCATGATAATATTAAAGATTTGATGATACCTTTTTATAAAAGAGAATATTATACGGAAGAAATGTATGGCTCTTATTCAATTAAATATGTATTACCAGCATTATTTCCAAATGATGATGCTTTAAATTATCATAATTTAGATTTAATTCATAATGGTAGTGAAGCAATGAATGCTTATGCTAATTTAGGAAATTTAAGTGAAGAAGAACAATTAAAAATAAGGAAAAATTTACTTAAATATTGTGAACTAGATACATTTGCTATGGTTAAAATTTGGAAAAAATTACAAGAACAAATGGATACTATTAAAAATTAAGGAGTAATAAATGCGTCAGTTGAAGTTTGATAAGTTTTTTAAAGAGATTGAAGAAGAACCACTTTCTATTTGGAAAAAAAGAGAAGATATACCTAATTATATAATTGATTATTTTAATAAATATCCTGTAAGAGTAGCATATGATACAGTTAAATATTATTGCCCTTATTGTTTTAAAGAATTAACTGATGATTATTGTAATAATTGTCATCAAAAATTTAATAAAGATATATATTTTTATATTAGTGATATTAAAGATATTAAAAATTATAGATATAGTGATTTAATTTTTACATTCGATGTCATTAATGATGAAGTAGTGTTATATGTTATTAAAAGATTAACTACTTATAATAATCCAAATATAAGTATTCCATATTATACTAATAATTATGAAGTTTATAGAGCTTTTCATATTACTAATAGAGGAATAAAAGATCTACTTTATAATAATATTGAAATGACTTATAAAGAAATGCATCAAAGATTACAACAAACAGAAGAAATATATATATTAGGTTATGATTTAATTGATGATGAAGAAAGTTATTATTTATATGTAGATAATTTAGATAAATTAAAAAATACTATTTATAAATATACAAAGTTATGGGAATTAAAAGATTATTTAAAAGATAATAAAGTAAATATTTTAAATATTATTTTTGCTCCCTTTTATAATCAAGATTTTGAATTTTTAATAAAAAATAAACTATATAATATGGCTTTTAGTCCTTTTTATCTTGAGAAATTTAATAATAATTTAAAAAAGTTATTTAAAGATAATAAAGAATTTATTGTGAAAAATAATTTGGATTATTATGAATTTAAAGCTTTAGAATTAATAAAGTGTCAAGATCTAGATGCAATAAAAATTGTAGCAAATAACATTGAACTTGTAAAAGATATAATTAAAATTGTTAATGTTGATTTTGTTAAAATAAAAGATATGATTAATGAAGAAGAGTTATATGAATACTTTGACTATATAAATATGGCAAGAAAACTTGGATTTAATTTAAAAGATAAAAATGTTTTATATCCTAAAGATTTTATTAAAGAACATAATAAATTATATAAACAAATGGTATTAATTAATGAGCCAAATATTGATAAAAATATTAAGAAAATTGCTAAGAAATTAACAGTAAATAAATATGAAGATAAAAATTATGTTATATATCCAGCTCCATCTCTTGAAAGTTTAATTGAAGAGGGAAGTATGCAAAATAATTGTGTTAGAACTTATGCATCTTTATATAGTCAAAATAAAGTTCAAATTTATTTTATGAGAGAGAAAAGTAATGTTAATAAATCTTTTGTGACTATTGAAGTTAAAAATAATAAAATAGTTCAAGCGAAAATAAAAAATAATGAATTACCTAGCCAAGCTATTGAAAATATATTAAAAAGTTGGGAAAAGACATTAAAGAAGAAAGATTAGGAGGTAAGGGAATGGATGATTTAGAAAGATTTGTTATAGCTCAAAAAAGAGTTTATAAAATAGCATTACAAGAAATCCGAAATGGGATGAAAAGAAGTCATTGGATATGGTATATATTTCCTCAGTTAGAAGCACTAGGAAGTAGTAGAAATGCTATCTATTATGGAATAAAAAATAAAGAAGAAGCAGAACAATATTTAAAGAATAAATATTTAAGAAATAATTTGTTAGAAATTACAGAAGCATTATTAAATATTAATAATGATAATATAACAAATATATTAGGATATCCCGATGATTTAAAAGTTAAATCTTGTATGACTTTATTTTATTATGTAGATCCTTCCATTAATTTATTTAAAGAAGTTATAGATAAATATTATAATGGTGAATTTGATGAATATACTATTTCTTTATTAGAGAATAAAGAAAATATTAAATTAAATAGATAATTAAAACCACTCTCGGATTTGAAAGTGGCTTTTATATTAAATATCTCTTTTAGAAAAAATATAATTAGTTATTATATAATTAATAATAATAGTAATTAAACATATGATAATTCCTTTACTTAGATTAGAACTAACAAATCTAATAGCGTCAAGAAAGTAATTATCTGGGAATATTTCTTTGTTAATAATAATAATTTCATATAAATTAAAATATGGGAACATAGTATTTGATAAAAAATATAAATTAAATTCAGTTATTAAAAACCAAATACAAGAAGTAATTAATGCTAAAAAGGTAGATAACATTGTTGTAAATACATTATTAATAAATAGAGTAGATATTAATAACATAAGTGAGATAAAACCAATTATAGGAATATTTATAACCATTATTTCAATTATATTATAGATAATAAAATTGATTTCTATAACTTTCTTACCATTAAATATTAATTCCGGATATAATAAATCTTTAAAACCAAATCTTATACCAGAATAGAAATATAAAATGATAAATAACACTAACCATAAAATATAACTATGAATTATTAAATATAAGAATTTACCTAAAAGAATTTTCCATTTCTTAATACTTGAAGTAAATAATATTTTATTTGTTCCTTTATTATATTCATTAGAAATAATATTAACTGATGTAAAAATTATTAAAATCATAATTATAAATGATAAACTAGATATTGTATAAACATTATTTTTAGCATTAAAACTATGTGGTTCTGTACCATTATTTAAAATATTTGTTGGTAAATTATTTTCTAGAGCATATTCTAAAATATTTTTCTTGGCATAAAAATCTTTTGTGAATAATTTATAAGCATTATTATATGCTTTAAAAGTATAATAAGCACTTTGATCAATATTGCAATTAGTAATATTAGTACAATGCATTGAACCATTGTTAAATTCATTTTCATCTAGTTTTATATAATATTTATCACTAGGTAATAATTCTTTGCTATCAAACCAATTATAATAATTGCCATTATACATACTTAAGTTTTCATAATTATAATTATTATCATAATTTATTTTTCTTTGTAAAACTAAATTAAGATATTTTTGAAATTTAGGATTGGTATTTTCTAGTAGTGAGCTATTATTTTTAAATAACTCATAATTATTGTTATTATCAACAAATGTTTTTACAGTATCTATTTCTTTTTGATAATCAATTTGTAATTGTTGTAATTCTTCGTTAGTATAATCTTTTAATAAAGAAATAATAGAATCAAAATCATCACTAGATGGATTTTCTAATATCTTTTTAATATCATCATTATTTCTTTCATTTAATAATAAATTAATAATATATATGTATTTTTCATTATCTAATATTGTATATTTATAATTACGATATTGCCAATCATTTTGGACGTTTATTTTGGTTGCATGATAAATATCATTTTTTAAATGTTCTAATGCCTCTTTTTCTTTTTGATAATAATATTCATAATATTCTTGTTTTAGTGGAGGGTAGGATAAATTTTTTGTTTGTTCTAAATTATTTTCACTCTCTTTAATTAAATCATCAAAATTAATCTTAGTATCTAAATGATTATTATGGATATTGATGTTTGTAAGTATTATTACACTTAATAGTAAAGTACCTAGAACAACTAAAATATTTTTTAAATTAAAATTTTTGATAAATTCACATTTTATAACATTAATTATTTTCATTATAATCCCTCTTACTTATTACTTCTAAAAATTCTTTTTCTAAACTTTTATGATTATGTTTTAAATTAGCTATTTCAATATCTTTAATAATTTTACCTTTATCCATTATTAAAATTCGATCACATATATTTTCAATTTCTGATAATATATGACTACTTATCAAAATAGTTGTATTTTCTTTTAGATTTAAATTTTTAATAATACTTCTAAATTCATTTATACCAATTGGATCTAAACCATTGGTTGGTTCATCTAAAATAAGTAATTTAGGTCTTTTTATTAAAGCACATATTACTCCTAATCTTTGTTTCATACCCAAAGAATATTCTTTTACTTTTTTGTTTATATCTTTTTCTAATTTTAAATTTTTAATTAAATATTTAATGTAATCATCATCATTAATTCCATTTAATAAAGATACTATTTTAATGTTATCAAGACCAGATAAATTTAAATAAAAATCAGGATGTTCTATTATTGCTGATGTATCATTCATAATTTGTTCATAATCTTTTTTGATATTCATATTGAATATTTTAATTTCTCCAGCATTTGTTTTACAAAAATTTAAGATACATTTAATTAATGTTGTTT
This sequence comes from uncultured Bacilli bacterium, assembly GCA_947632715.1. GTDB lineage: Bacteria > Bacillota_I > Bacilli_A > RF39 > UBA660 > SIG200. Next base: position 11,639 of record CANRQF010000015.1, read on the forward strand.
TACCAATACCATTAGCGCCGATTAAACCAACTACTTCACCTTCATAAACATTTAAACTTAAATGATTTAAAACAACTTTTTTACCATATTTTTTTGTAATATCATTAATCTCTATTACTTTTTTTAATTTTGTATAATCTTTTACTTTTGATTTATAATTATACTCACCATTTAATATTTCATTAACAGTTACTCCAAATAATTCGGCAAGCATTGTTAAACATGATATATCGGGAGCATTAATTCCTCGTTCCCATTTCGATACTGAATTATCTGATATATTTAATTTTAAAGCAATATCTTTTTGGGTTAAACCTTTTTCTCTTCTTAATTCAGCAATAAAGTTTCCCATTTTTTCTTGATTCATTTTCATCACCTAAAAAAATCATAGCATAATTATATTAATTTAGCACTGACCTAATAAGTCAACTTTTATATTATTTATTTTTGATATTTATACATCTCATATATTTTTCTTTCTTTATTAATTTTTGATCTTTTTTCTCTAAATAAAACAATACAATTTTATATATAATTGATTTATTTTTCTTTTTATATATCTTAATATATTTTTTCTCTAAATTTAATCTTTCATCACTAATCTTATAATCTTTTAAACCTATAAGTAGAAGATAATTTTTAATTTCTTTTAATAATTTTAATTCTTGGCTACTATATTCATTTTTATATTCTCTAGGTATTAAGAAAGATTCAGGATATTTATATAGAGCTTTAATGATCATATCAAAACTATGACAATGACATATTTCTTTTTGATATTTCATTTCATCAACTTTGTATATTTTAGCTTTATAATGATAAATTAAGCTACATTTAATATTATTTTCTAAATCATCTTGTAGAGAGTTATTCATTTCTAGTTGTTTAGGGTAGAGAATACGACAATTTTTCTCTTTATTTAAACATTTCATAAATCACCTTTATTTTTTTTTACCATTCTTAAAGAAATAATTGCTTCAAGCCATAGTAAAGACCATTCAGCATAATAAGAATTTAAATGTTTGGTATTAGTATCTAAATCCATTAAATCAAATTTTATATTTTGTAAAGTATCTTCATCTATTGCCAATATATTTTTTGCATTTATGTAAATATTAAAAATTTTATTGATTTCATCTAATACTTTTTGAAAATCATTTTTATATTCTTTATAAATATCAATTAAATTAGAGGCATTGATATAATAAATTAAATTTTTAAAAGCATAATCAATATTTTCTTTAGTTGGATTTCCCACATTAAATTCTTCAGGCATCAGCTTAGCTCCTTCCTTAAATGATATTATATTCTATAAAAGATAAATTGACTATAAAAATATTTAAAGCTTAATTTAAATGTGAATACAAAATCGGTTTTTTTATAAAAAATAATCGTCGCATTAAAAACGACGATTTTATTATTTTAATAACTTATTTTTTAAATTGTTGTTCTATAAATTGATAATATTGTTTTAAATCTTCATTTTCTTTTTCTATTTCTTTTAAATTTTCATATGCTCTTTTAATTTCTTTAGAATATTTTTTACCAATAAATATATTATCTATAAAATATGTCATTTCTCTTTTTCTTTTTTCCATTTCAAGCATATCATCTAAATATTCTTTTACTTTATCTAATATAGTATAATTTTTATTTTGAATTTTATAAACAAATTTTGTAATATCTATATGATAATTATTAATTAAATATGATAATAGTTCTATGTTATGGGGAATTATAGTATTATAAATAATTTTTTCAATACATTTATCAAAAACATCTTTAGGTAATTTTTGATTTTCAAAAAATTTAAAAGTTTCTAAATCTATAACATTACTAATTGCATATGTTTCTTCCTTATTAGTAATATATTTTTTATATAAATTTAATCCTTTTGTCATTAATTTTTTAATAATATCAATATTACCACGATATACAGCCATTAAATAGCAATCAAAATCTAAACTATTTTTATATTCAAATGATACATCTTTATCAATTAAATAATTACTTATTTTATTATATCCTAAATTAACACTCTCTATAAGTAATTCTTCTAAATTAACATTTAATTTATTTTTTTTAATCAATTTAATTAATTTGTCTTCATTATATTTATTTAATATTTCTCTAATTTCCATAAATACCTCAAATTTCTGTTGCAATTAATATACCACATTTTTAATATTTAGGAAATAGGTATTATTTTTTATTAAAATTATACATATAATAATTATTATCTTTAATAATGTAATAATTATTCTGATAGTGAAAGATGTTTATATTATAATTTATGGCAATATTAATTAAATCTTTTAGATCAGTTAAATATATTATGTTATTACTATTTATAAATGGCTTATTTTTAATATTCATAATTATATCTTTATTGTGTTTTAAAAGAGTAGATTCACTATCTTGTTTGTAATTATTTTTAATAATTAAAAGAATAATTGCTATAATTATAATAATAAATATTTCTTTTTTATTAATAGAATTGTTTTCGTTATTAGTATTTATACCCGTATTATCTTCCATAGTTATATCTACTATATTATTAATAGGAATTGTAATTAAGATATAATGATTTATAGAATCATCAATATTAATATTAAGTTTAATATATAAATAATTTTCAGCTTTAATATTATAATATTCTTGAAAAGATTTAACATAGTTAGCATAATATTGATAATCTAAATTATAAACTTTATTTATTATTAGTTTCTTTTGATTCTCCTTTTTATTAGAATCTAAAATAAACTCTTTTTCCCAAACAAGTTTTGTACCATTATCAGCATAGCTTTTCAATACTGCCGTTATATCATATGAATAATTCATATTATCATTATTTTTTAAATAATAATCAAAATATATATCAATACTTTTAATAGAGTTTGCTATATAATAATCAGAAATTTTATTATTAGAAAAATAATTATTTTGAATTAAAGAAACTTCATAATAAGTATTATTTTCTAATTCATAAGAATTATCTTTTTTACTACTAAAATTATTATTACTTAAAAGAAAAATACTTATTACAAAAAGAAGAATACTTAAAATAGTTAATATCTTTATTTTCTTATTTTGCATTTAAATTCTCCTTCTTAAAAAACTCATTCAACCAAATAGAAGGATAGCCTAGATGTTTGATATGAAATTTATAAACTCCTTTAATATTTTCTCTTTGAATTTTCATGTGATCTATTGTATTGTTAGCATCTCCTTTAGTAATGTAAAATGATTCATTTATACTTATAACACGATGAACAATTATTTGATTATTATATTGAAAAACAATAATATCTTTTGGCGAAATATTTTTATTTTTTTCGTATATAACAATGTCTCCTCTTTGGAAAGTTGGATTCATACTGTTTGATAAAATAGCTATAGGTTGATATTTAAATAATCCGAGCATAAAAAATATTAGTAGAGAAGAGGTAATAATAGTTAAAGCATCGATTATAATTGAATATTTTTTTGTTTGTTTTACTTTATTATTAAAAATATAATATTTAAATAAACAGTAAATAATTGCATATTTAATAATGGATAAAGAACCCGTTATAAACCAATTATTATAAGGAATGATAGGCAATAAATAAGTAGGAACTTCATTAAATAAACTGATTATTATAGGAATATCATAATGAGAGTTTAAAGATAAATAAGTAAATAAAATATTTTTTACAATTATTGGTACAATTATAGAAACAATATATTGAAATAAAATAATATTACTAGAAAAAAAGAGAGCTTTAAAATTAATTTCACTTAACATGATAATAATGGTAATTAAAGCTCTCAATCTATTGGAATTATTACTATTTAAAAGTCTATAACGAATTATTTCTATGCCGAATATTGGTAAAATAATTTTAATTAAATTATAAAAAATACTTATTAATGAATGATTATATTGACTTTTAGTAAAACTAAAAATAAAGCCAGATAAAAAATAGAGAATAAAAAAGATGATGGAAATAATTAAAACTTGATTAAAATATTTTTTCTTTAAAACATTTTTATCTTGATAATAAAAAATAATTAAAAAAATTAACCAAAATAAAGAGTTAAAATAATTTATATAAAAACTAATATTATAAAAAAAGATATGACTTATAGTGTAAATAATTAAAATAAAAAATAAATTTTTATTATTAAGCTTCTTCTTTTTGGACATATTGTATTATACCCATTAATGTTTTAGTTTTAACATCAGGAATACTTTCCGTTTCTTTAACATAAGTTACCATAATATTAAATGTTGTTTTATCGCCAGCATTTAAATCTTTTTTTAATTCAGAAGTTGTATAGTTAATTTCTTCAATACCATCAATTTCCTCAGTAAATATTATAGTTTGTAATTCTGCATCAATGCTACCTAAGTTTTCAATAGTAACTTCATAAATTATTTCATCACCAGGTTTATTTAGTTTAGCACTAAAATTAGCTGAATCTTTAGTAAAAGTTGGACTACCAGCATCACATCCTTCGGGAACTTGGGTAGCTTTAATATTAGTTATTCGCACATCCCAATTTCCTGTAATTTCTGTAGTACCGTTAATTATAAAATCAGTTGCAAATGTGGAGTAGCCAATAGCCATTAAAAAAATAGTTGCAAGAAAGGCAATAATAATTATCATTTTATTATTATGCATATCGTATTTTCCTTTCTATTTAGCATTATGGAAATAGCTTTATACTATCCCACTCATAATGTATGCGAAATTAAATTATTTGTATGGTTATTTTGCCTATAAATTGTTTTATTATATGATGATAAGCATGAATTTAATATAAATTTAATGAAAAAATAATTTAATAACTAATTTTTTTATATAAAAATAAGAGTCATTTAAATAAAATTTTGCTATAATTAAAATGGAGGATGTCATATGTTAAGAATAATAACAGGAACTGAATTAACTGAAGAATTATATTTAAAAACTTGGGAACTCGATAATAAAACTTTTGAAAATAAGGATAAAATAACGAAAGAGGAGGCATTGGATTGGTTTTATAGAAGTGATAAAAACACGATTGTTTTAATGGATGAAGATGAATTAATTGGATATATTACTCCGTATTTAGTTTCTCATTCATTTGCTAATCATTATATACTATCAGATTTAAATTATAAGGAAGCTCTAAAAAAAGATGTGTTCGTAAAGCCAAATAACGATGTAGATGGTGATATATATATTTTTAGTGTAGTAGTTAAAGAAGAATATAGAGATAAAAAAATATTTGAAGGTAAAAGTGCAATAAAAATATTAACAGAAGCTGTTGTCGAGTGGATATGCAATATTAAAAAAATGGGAGTTTCAATTAATTATATTTTTGCTGATATGGTAAGTGATTCTGGAGAAAAGTATTTGAAATCCTTAAAATTAAAAAAATGTTTTGTAACTTCAAATGATTCAAAATATGCTGGTTTATTTAATCCAGCAATGTTTGAAAAATGTGATAATGTTGGCAAACTATACGAGTTGTATTCTGATGATAATTTATGCAAAAAATATGATAAATCAATTTTAAATGATCATGAATATTTAAGTTTTAAAGATAGTAATTTATATTTTAAAGATTTAAAGTTGTTGGATTTAGTTGAGAAATATGGTGCACCTTTAGAGGTTGCTTACACTCCAATGATTACCGAACAAATAAATAAAATGAAAAGTTTATTTAACGAAAAAATAAAAAAATATAATTATAGGAGTAAATATAATTATGCATATGCTACCAAAGCAAATTATTATAGTGAAGTTGTATTGACTGCTTTGAAAAGCGTTGATTTTTTAGAAACATCATCGGCATATGATATTAGTATAATTATTGAATTAGTTAACTTAAATTATATAAAACCTGGTTTTACAATAATTTGTAATGGTTTTAAGAATGAAATTTATATAGAGAATATTAGAAAACTTCTTGATAAAAAAATTAATGTTATTCCAGTAATTGAAAATATGGAAGAATTTGAACTTTTAAAAAAACTTAATAATTATAATATAAATGTTGGTATTCGATACAATAGTGATTTTGAAGCTAGATTAATTAAAAATGATTTTATAAGTGGCGATGAATTTGATAATAGATTTGGTTTTAATGAAAGTGAAATGTTTGAAGTTGCTGAAAGAATTAATAATAGTAAAAACTTAACATTAAAATTATTTCATTTTCACTTTGGTGGAACTATAACAAATATAGATAATTATATTAAAGGATTATCAAATATTTATGAATTATACTGCAATTTAAAAAGAAAATATGATAGTTTAGAATATTTTGATTTTGGGGGAGGATTTCCTGTAAAGTATTCTTTAACATATAACTTTGATTATGACTATTTGGTAGATAGTATTATTAAAACTGTTAAATCAATTTCAATTAAAAATGAAATACCTGAACCAGAGTTAGTTGGGGAACATGGTAGATATACAGTTGCTGATCATAGTTTTTATATATATCCAATAGATATAGTCAAGAAAAATTGGTATATTATAAATGGTAGTTTAATGAACATGACTCCTGATATGTGGGGAATATCTCAAGATTTTACTATATTACCAATAAATTTATTAAATAACAAATGCATTCCTGTATCTCTTGGTGGTGAAACATGTGATCCAGATGATAGATATTTTTTAAATGATAAAAATGTTAAATTGTTCATGCCTAAAATAAACGATGGAGAAAAATTATATATTGCCATTTTCTCCATAGGGGCATATCAAGAAATTATTTCGGGAATAGGTGGAGTTCATCATTGTATGATACCAGAAGGTAATGAATTAATAATATATAAAAATCATGATGATAAATTATGCTTTTATAAAGCTAACAATAGGCAAACAGCTCAAGAAATGCTAACTATTCTTGATTATAATAAAGATTATTTATCTCGTATTGATACATAAGCATATCTTTTTCTTTATAATAATACGATGGAGCTAATTATGAAGGTTATAAGTGTCAAGGAACCATTTGCAACTTTAATAATGAATGGTACCAAAAAAATTGAAACAAGAAGCTGGAAAACTAATTATAGAGGGGAATTATTTATACATGCTAGTGGAAAAAACTTAGCCAAAGAATTTCTTATAAATGATACTGTATTAAATTTAATACAAGGATTAAATATGAATTATGGAAATATAATTTGTAAAGGAACATTAGTTGATTACATTTATATGGATGAAAAATTTATTAGTGAAATCAAAAAAGATTTTATCAAGTACGAATGTGGATTGTATGAAGTTGGTAGATATGCTTGGGTATTTGAAAATGTAGAACTTATTTATCCAATATCTGTAAAAGGTAAACTTAATATTTGGAATTTTGATGGAGAATATGAAGTAATAAAAAAACAAAAACATAGATGATACAGAATGAAAGAATTCATTGGTTGGTCTCACTATTTAGAACTTATAAAATAGATGAAGAACATAAAAGAAGTTTTTATATGAAGGAAACAATTAATTCTAAATAGAGTGTGAGAGTTTAGTTTGTAATGTTTTAACAAATTTTATTAGGAAAATATTAGGAAATTTATTAAGAAAATATAGAAAAGTAATATACTTTCTTACGATAAATAATAATATCGCCAAAAATTCTCAAGAGAAAATATTAGAAAATTACAAAGAATTTAAATAACTTTATTACGGCATTTTTATCAATATTTTCGGTCACTTTTCGGTCACTTTTCGGTCGCTTTTCGTTCATTATAATTTTTTAAAATCAAATTATAAAAAAATTTTATCAATTTATTCGGCAACTTTTCGGCAACTTTTCAGCAACAAAAAACGAACCATAATGGTTCGAATAAATTTAACATGGAGCGGATGATAAGAGGGTTTTAAACCTTTTATCAAAAAAATATCCCACACTCGTTAAGTAGATTATATTATAAACTCTGTGAAAATCAATAGGTGTATAGTAAATATGCTCAAAACATGGTATAATTTTATTAATCAGAAATTATATTAAAGAAGGATTAAGCGCTAAAGATATATTTCTTATAAAAATTAAGGAGGATTAAGATGGAACAAGAATATTTAAATTTTGCTAAAGAGATTGCTTATAAAGCTGGTGAAATAATGATTAAGTATTTTAAAGATGATAATGGAGCAAGTTATAAATTTGATCAAACTATTGTTACAAAAGCTGATACAGAAATAAATAATTATTTGATAGCAAGAGTAAAAGAGACATTTCCAACACATTCTGTTGATGGTGAAGAAGAACAATTTGGCAAAAGCGATTATGTATGGGTGTGTGATCCTGTAGACGGAACAGCTATGTATGCAAGACATATTCCTGTTGCAGTTTTTTCTTTAGCATTAGTAATAAATGGAATTTCAACAGTAGGAGTTGTTTATGATCCATTCACTGAGAATCTATACTCTGCTATTAAAGGAAAGGGTGCATACAAAAATAATGAAGAAATAAGAGTTAATAATATTGAATTGGATGACATGAGAAGCGTTTCTAATTTTGATATGTGGCCAGAGGCAGATTATAATTTATATGATTCAATCAAAGAATTAGGTAAAAAAACATATTTTGTAGGAATAGCGAGTGTAATTAGAGCATGTATGTGTGTAGCAAATGGAGATTTTAATTTAGCGATATTTCCTGGAACAAAACATAAAAATTGTGATATAGCAGCAGCTAAAGTTATTGTTGAAGAAGCTGGTGGTAAAGTTACTGATTTATTTGGTAATGAACAAAGATATGACAAAAGTATAAATGGAGCTATAATAAGCAATGGAAAGGTACATTCAGAAGTTGTTGCAGTAATAAAAAAAATAATAAAAAATAAAAAATAATGTCAGAAATGCATAAGCATAAACGCCTATATTAAATTGTTTTTGGTATGTTGAATCAATAGTTAGTGGTTATATTTCTGAATACATGACTGAACAAGAAAAAAGTATTAATGAAAAAATAGATACTTTAAATAGTAAAGTAAAAGATTTTGATTATGTCAATTTGTAAGTGCGTTTCTAAGTTGTCAAAAACTTAGGATGTAGCAAGACTACGATTATTCGAAAATGTAATAGTCTTTTTCTAATTCTTCATTATTTAGATAATCATTTATTTCTATTTCTTTATCAGTATTTTAGGTATTTTCATAATTCTTTCTTTAACACTTAAAGGAAATTCTAAAGTTTCTATGGTTATTTTCATTAGTTAATCCTCCTTTCAAACATGAAAAAATCCCATATCAACGAGTGATATAGGATATTTTTTAAAAAGAAAACTCACAAGAGGTGTGAGTAATTATCACAATGGAGCGTATAGAGAAGAAGTCGAATAACTTTTCTCATACTTAATAATAGGTAGTAATAACCACTAACTAATATAATTATACTACATATTTTACATATTTGAGTAAAAATTACAAATTTTATGTTAAATTTATAAAATTTATCAAAAATTTTGTTATAATTATATAAAGGAGAAAGAATAACTATGAATAATGAAATAGATAAATTAATAAAAGAGATTGATAAAAAAATTAAAGATTTTGAAAGTAAATATAATGAGCCTACAACTGTAGAAGAATTAATTTCTCAAATAGATAAAAAAATACAAAAGTTAGAAGAAAAAATGACTTTAAAAATCGAAATTTCAAATAGATGTTATAATGGTGATTTTGGAATCGGGAGCATATTTGAAAATAAGTATTCTTTTGAAGTTAATAAACATTTATGTATTTCCAATTCAGTAAAAAAATTTTGTAATAATGATGAGTTAAGTGGAGATATTTTAGCTAGTGTTAATATTTCAATTCCATTCGTTTTAAAAGGAAATGAAATTAAAGAGTTAAATAATATTGTAAATAATATTAGAAGCAATAGTAACTATATGTATAATGAAAATCACTATAAAAAAGATACATTTGATTTTAATAGATACAACTTTATTGATGTACAAATTAATGGAAAAAACTATGAAATATCCGCTAAAGATGATGAAAAATTATTAAATAGATTAAAAGATTTATTTAGAATAAATAGAATTGATAAAATATTAAAAAATGCAATTAATGATGTAATTTCTATGGAGGAAGATATAAATGAACAATGATGAATTTTCATATTTCTTTCACGGAACTACAATAACTAATTCATCTTTGATTAATGAAATATTTGATAATGGTTTATTAAATTATCGTGGTAATGATATGCTTTCTACTATGTGGCCAGTAAAAATAAATGAAAGTGAATTAGGAAGTAAAATGAAAGAATATGCTGGAACAAAAGGTAATGCTGTTTTTGTGATAAAAATTCCAAAGTATTATTTAACGCCTAGAACACTAAATGGACAATTACAACAAATACCACTTCCAATATGGAAACCTTTATCAAATTCTGGAGAGCATGGGGAAATATCTCAACTTAGTCCTGAATTAATCTATGGTGTTTATTTTACTGATAATGATTCATTTATTCCAAATCCGAATTATTCACCAGTCCATAATCCTACTGGTTTACAATTTGATAATCAACAAATTGAATATTTGTTGAATGATGGCGCAATGGAAATGTATAATTTTGCAGTAGATAGAAAAGAGAAATCATTGGAAGAATTAACACAAATAGATGATATTGCCCACAATTGGGATAATGCATTAGCTCAATATAGTCAACATTTTGGTATTGAACAAAAGAATCATCATCAAGGATTATAAAGAAAGTCGTGACAATTTTTGTTGAAATTAAGTTTTAATGAAATTGGTGATAGAATTTATATAAAAGGGTTTCAAAAGGGAAAATTCCCTTTGCACACCGTTATTGGCTTTGCCAATAGCGTAGTGTGTTACCATTTCGGAAAAATGGTTTTATTAAAGCCGAGCATTTGAAATTTGCTCGGCTTTTTATA
>CANRQF010000016.1 GCA_947632715.1 uncultured Bacilli bacterium
CAAACTAATTATACTATAAAATTTCGTATTAAAAAAGTTTGATATGAAAATTGAATAAATTGTTTTAACTATAATATAAGATAGATATTTTTATATAAAAAGTGTTTGTTTCCAAAACTTATTTATTTTTGAGAGTTTTGGAAAAATATTTCCAAAACTTGATTTTATGTTAAATATAATGTATACTTATAACAGAGGTGAAAACTATGATAGAAAGAACAGAGTACCTTGAACAATTAAAAAGATTTAAGGATAAAGATTTAATCAAAGTTGTTACTGGCATAAGAAGATGTGGTAAATCTACATTATTTGAATTATTTATAGATTATTTAAAAGAAACTGGTGTTAAAGATAATCAAATAATAAATATAAATCTTGAAGATGCTGATTATAATTTTGAAAGTTATAAGGAATTATATGATTATGTAAATAAAAAAATAGATTCAAAGAAAGACTATTATGTTTTCTTAGATGAAATTCAAAATGTTCCTAAATTTCAAAAAGCTGTTGATAGTTTATATATAAAGAAAAATGTTGATGTTTATATAACAGGATCGAATGCTTATTTATTATCTGGAGAACTTGCAACATTATTATCAGGAAGATATGTAGAAATAAAAATGTTACCATTATCTTTTAAAGAGTATCTAAGTGCTTTTAATAGTTCTGATAAAAGTCGTTATGAATATTTCTTAGATTATATGAAGTATGGTGGTATGCCAGGTAATATATCAATACTTCATGATAATCCAAATGATTTAGATACATATTTAGAAGGTATATTTACGACAATAGTTTACAAAGATATAATAACAAGAAATAATATAACAGATAAGATGCTTCTAGAAAGTGTATTAAAATTTATATTTGATAGCATAGGTAGTCCAATATCTACTAAAAAAATAAGTGATACACTAACAAGTAGAGGAATGACTACAAGTAATCATACAGTTGAAAACTATATATCTGCATTTGTCGAAAGTTTTTTGATATATAAAGCTGAGAGATTCGATGTTAAAGGTAAGAATTTACTTGCTAGGGATTACAAGTATTATGTTGTGGATCAAGGATTAAGAAGTTATTTACTAGGTAAAAAAGCAGATAGTGATATGGGACATATATTAGAAAATATAGTTTATCTTGAATTGTTAAGAAGAGGATATAAAGTATATGTTGGAAAAGTAGATGATTTAGAAATAGACTTTGTTGCTGAAAATAGAGATGGATTAAAATATTTTCAAGTTGCACTAACTGTTAGAGATGATAGTGTATTAGAAAGAGAACTAAGATCGTTACAAAAAACAGGTGACCATTATCCAAAATATTTAATAACTTATGATATGGACATGGAAACCGATTATGATGGAATAACAAAAATTAATATAGTTGATTGGTTATTAAATAAATAGCAAAAGATATCTTTTGCAAAGAAAATCTTTTATCTTATTATGTCGAATATTTACAAAATCATTGTTATTTTTTATTTATTATTATATAATTTAGTTAGGGACGCGTATGAATTACGCCAACCATTGTTTTTGTATTGACGTTATCCTTGTATTACTACTAAGGATGCGTCTTTTTGTATGATTATATAAATTATATACAATAATACAAAAATAATGATAATCAAAATTCTTATTAAGTTTCTTGACTTCATCTTACCACCTGCCTCTCTAAAGAGTCCAAAACCCCCAGAAATGTAGATTGGCGGCGCAATCACAGTGCCCTTAAGTCTCTATTAAATAATAAAAGATACTTCTTGTAAAGAGGTATCTTTTGTCTTATTTTGTCGAACTTTTATTTAATTAAATCTGGTAAATATTCATTAAAGTATTCTATTTCTTCTTTACTCATATCATTATGGATATATTTATTTTTATAAAATTTTTTTAAATCTAATATATAATCTTTAGAAATATCATTTTGCTCAACTATTTCAAATAATCCGGATTCTTTAAGTTTCATAAACTCTACAAAAACATTAACTTCTTCTTTTTTATCAAACTTAACATCATGTAAAGTATAATAGGAATCAGCAATTGGTCTTTTTCCCTTTGGCGCATCTGAATATAAGTCTTTTTCATCTAATTCAACACTATAAATATAACCAACACTATTTTTATATAATTTTTCAAATAAATTTGGATAAATATTTAAAAATTTAATTGTTCCATTTTCAATATCAATAAATAAATCAATATATTTATATGTAGCATATATTAATGCATAAGTTCTATTAATTGTCATATATAATTTTTTATCATTTTTAACATTCAATTTTTTTAAATTAGGATTTGAAGATCCATAATAACACTTTACCATATTTCTTATCACCTTTAATTACTTTCATTCTTTTTTATTTAAATTAACATTTCTTATTATCGAAATTTATAATAAATATAAAAAGTTTGCTATAACATATTTTTTGTTATATAATTTAGTTAGGGACGCGTATGAATTACGCCGTCTAGTTTGTAGATGACGTTATCCTTGTATTACTACTAAGGATGCGTCTTTTTGTATGATACATTAAGTATAAATAAACAAAAAAGACAATGGTTTCATTATCTTTTTAATGTATTTTGTTTAGTAAATTCTATTGAATCTATAACTGTCATTACATCGTCAAGTGTTGTTTCTAAATTAGCATTATATATAAATTCAATAATTTTATCATAAGCTTCTTTAGTATTTATAGTTAATTCTCTCTTTTGCCTATCATAATAAGGACCATATTCTAAAATCAAATTTTTACTATGACTTGGATTTGCTACATAAAATTTTAAAATAACTTCCATATTTGTTTTATAATCCCATAATCCAAAATAATTATCAAATCCATAAAAAAGTTTGACACATTCTTTTCCATCAACGTACTTTAAATATCTAAAACTTGTAGGTGAACAAGTTAAAGTTATTGAACGAGTTAAAATTATTGAATTAGATGAATCATCAGTTTCAAAATGACCATTTCTATTTAAATCAACATTATTTTCTAAACAATATTTAATAAAGTTTTTTACATATTCCTTACAAGATTGGCCATATTCATTTTCAATATTTTGGATAATATCATTATATTTATTTATATCATAATTTTCATTATTTAAGTCATTTAAATCTTTTAAAATTAAATCATTTAGTTTTTCTTCACAATAAATCCTTTCATATTCCAAAGAATCTTCAAAACAAAATTGTTCTCCTATTTCTTCTTTATTTATTTGGTCATCTTCTATTTGTTCTTCCTTAAATTCTTCTTTAATACCTTCGTTTGTACTTTCTTTATCTTTCGTTTCTATGTCTTCATTTTCAAATTCTTCTTTTAACTCTAAGTATTCGCCATTTTTAATTTTGTCAAAATTTTCAACAAGTTCTTCTAAAGTTGCGTTATTATTATAGGCATTAATAAATTCCTTTATAATAGTTTCATTATCTACTACAATCTTATAGATTTCTGAACTAGATGTTGTTAACCAGTTATCTATTAAAGGTATTCCTAATGCTTGAGAACAATTCATTAATTGCATTTGTTTAGTATCAATTCCATACCAAATAAGATTATATTTATAATATTTAGTTATATCTGTCATATAAGCAAAACACAACTCATCATTATATGGTGTTATTACTAATGCTTGTGAATTACCATCAAAAATTAAAAAACCCGGCTTATCTTTGTCAAAAACTAATGATTCAATTTCTATATTTCCTAAATCCAAAGGTTCATCTAAATTAAATGTTATACTATCACTTTTATCTTTTATTGTATGTGCCTTTTTATTAAAAACATTATTAATAAAAAATGCTAATAATTTTTTATCATTTTCTTTAATATTTTCTAATCCATATTCTTGAATAAATTCATTACTTAATTCTTCATCTATGTATTCTTCATCACCCATAACTTCGTTAATAAACATATCATACATATCGTTCTTAGACATATTCATAGATTTTTCTTGCGCTTTTGAACTACATCCTGACATAGTAAACACCATCGTCACTGCAGTTAAAATAGACAATATTTTTTCTTTCAATTTCATTACAAAACTCCCTCTTTTTTTAAATTGCTTTTTATTATATCCAAATTATTTGTTTTGTCAAGAATTATAAAAATTATAATATTCGCAAAATTTTTCCAAAAGTTAGTTATTAACGTACAAAAAAAGCTCCTAATTTACTAGAAAGCTGTTTATTTATTATTAATTATTTATTTTAGAAATATTACTAACAGCATGAATGGCATCACTTGCTGCAGTAGCTAATTGATAAATATCTTTTTTTATAACATCACCAATTGCGTATACACCTTCAATTTTAGTTTCAAAATTTTCATTTACAATTATATGACCATCCATATTAGTTATATTTAAATCTTTAAACATATCTGTATTTGGTCTATAACCTATATAAATAAAGACACCTGAAACATTTAAAGTATTACCATTATCTAAAACAATACTTTCAAGTTTACCATCTACTTCATTGTATTCTTTAATATTTACACTATACATAATTTCTATATTTTCTGTACTTTTAACTTTATCTATTAATATATCTTCACCTTTAAAACCATCTTTACGATTAAGTAAATATATTTTTTTACAAAGTTTAGCTAAATAAAGAGATTCTTGCAAAGCACTATTACCACTTCCAACAACGGCAACATCTTTATCTTTATAAAATGCTCCATCACAAGTTGCACATGTACTAAGTCCTCTTCCAAGTAAATCTTTTTCATTATCTAAGCCTAAATATTTAGGTTTAGTTCCAGTTGCAATAATAACACTACTAGCTCTATATTCACCTCGATCAGTAGTAACAATTTTTATTTCATCTTCTACTCTAAGGCTTACTACTTCTTCAAATTTATAAGGTATTTGTAAATCTTTTACTTGTTCAAATAATTTATTAGCAAAATCACTACCTTTAATATTTATTAAACCAGGATAATTACTAATTTTTTCGATATTATTAAGCATTCCTCCTGGAGCACCTTTATCTAACAATAACACATTAAGATTTCCTCTTTTAGCATAAATTCCTGCCGTAATACCACCAATACCCATCCCGATAACAATTAAATCATACATTTATATTCCTCCTTAAATTAAATTTTACGACGAGCATCTTCATTATATAAATCTTCGTATTTACTTTTTCTACTTAATATAATCATACCTATTAAACCTATTATAAATGCTATAACAGATACAACTTGAGCCATTTTAAATCCTCCAAGCCAAAGTGAATCAGTTCGCATCCATTCAATAAAGAATCTACCAACAGAATAATACATTAAATATAAGCAAGTTAATTGTCCTTTTTTTAAATACTTAAATCGACGAACTATTAATAAAAGAATAAAGCCAATTAAACAATAAATTGATTCGTAAAAAAATGTTGGATGATAATATGTATTTCCTACTTTCATGCCTTCAATTATTTTTTCAGGAATATGTAACTCTTTTAATCTTAAATATGTTGTCGCCGCACCATGAGCCTCTTGATTAAAGAAATTACCCCATCTTCCAATAGCTTGAGCAATAAGAAGCGGAACAACACAAATATCGGTCATTTTAATAGTACTAATATTATATTTTTTAGTATAAAATATAAGCGTTATTAAACCCGCAATTATACCACCATGTATAGCAAGTCCACCATTCCATATTTCAAATATACTTAATAAATCATTTTGATAATCCTGAAAGTTAAAAGCACAATAATAAAGTCTTGCTCCAATAATACCAAAAATAACAACCCAAAAGAATAAATTAAATAAAAATTCTGTAGGAAAGTTAAATCTTTTTCCTTCTTTCAAATATAAAAATAAAGCTACTATTACACCACTTAAAATGAATAAGGAATACCATTTAATAGGATAACCAAAAACTATAAAAGCTGTATCGTTCATTTTATTCCTCCATATCATTTATAATTATAAAACAAAAGTAAGAGAAAAACAAATATTTCTCCTACTTTTCTTTATCAAATATTTTCTTTAAGAATATTCCTGTATAAGACTCAGGTATTTTACTTACTTCTTCTGGAGTACCAGTAGCAATTACTTTACCACCAAATTTACCACCTTCAGGGCCTAAATCTATAATATAATCAGCTTGTTTAATAACATCTAAATTATGTTCAATAACGATAACTGTATCACCATTATCAACAATTCTATTTAATACCTCTAATAACTTTTTAATATCCGCTGAATGAAGACCCGTTGTTGGTTCATCTAAAATAAAGACAGATTTACCAGTGGCTTTCTTTTGCAATTCTTTAGCAAGTTTTACTCTTCCTGCTTCACCACCTGATAAAGTTGGTGCTCCTTGTCCAAGGGTTATATAATCAAGTCCTACATCATGCATAACTTGTAATTTATCTCTAACTTTTGGAATATTTTCAAAGAATGGTAATGCTTCACTTACACGCATATCTAAAACATCAGCAATACTTTTTCCTTTAAATTTAACATCTAAAGTTTCTTTATTATAACGAGTTCCCCCACAAACATCACAAGGTACATAGACATCAGGTAAAAAGTGCATTTCTATCTTTTTAACACCATCACCCCAACAAGCTTCACATCTTCCACCTTTAACATTGAATGAGAATCTACTCTTGTCATATCCACGCATCTTAGATTCTTTCATATTGGCAAAGACATCTCTTATATCATCAAATACACCAACATAAGTTGCTGGATTACTTCTTGGTGTTCTTCCTATTGCATCTTGACTAATATTAACTACTTTATCAATGTTTTCCATACCTAATATTTTTTTACATTTACCAGGTATATCTTTAGATTTATATATTTCTTTATGTAATGTTTTATATAATATTTCATTTACTAGTGTACTTTTACCTGAACCAGATACACCAGTTACACAAACAAATTTATTAAGAGGAATAGTAACGTCAATATTATCTAAGTTGTTTTCACAAGCTCCTTTTATTTTTAAACTTAAACCATTCCCTTTACGATGTTTTTTAGGTATTTCAATTTTCTCTTTACCAGATAAATATCTACCTGTAATACTATTTTCATTAGCCATAACTTCTTCTGGAGTTCCTGATGCAACTACATAACCACCATTATCTCCTGCTCCAGGACCTATATCAACTAAGTAATCTGCCGCAAGCATTGTATCTGTATCATGTTCTACGACAATTAAAGTATTACCAAGATCACGCATTTCTTTTAAGGAATTAATTAATTTCTCATTATCTCTTTGATGAAGTCCTATGGATGGTTCATCTAAAACATATAACACACCAGATAATTTACTTCCTATTTGGGTAGCTAAACGAATTCTTTGCGCTTCACCACCAGATAAAGTCGCCGCACTTCTTGCAAGTGTTAAATAATTTAAACCAACATTCATTAAGAAATCTAATCTAACTATTATTTCTTTTAATAATAAATTACTAATTTCTGTTTCCTCTTTAGTTAATTTTAAATTACTTAAAAAATCTCTTAATTCATCAATTGCCATTTCTGTCATTTCATAAATATTTTTATTATTTATTTTAACTGCTAATATTTCATCTTTTAATCTAGTTCCTTTACAAGTATTACATAAAGATTCAACCATGAATCCTTCAATCCATTCTCTTATCCAAGAACTATTAGTTTCTAAATATCTTCTTTCTAAGTTATTAACTATACCTTCGTATTTTGATTTAGTATCTCTCGTACTACCATTTTTAGCAACATAATGAAAATCCATAATATCATTTGTACCATATAAAATAATATCTAAATCTTTTCTTTTCATATCTTTTATTGGTACATCTAAATCAATATTATAATGTTCTGCTACTGTATATAAACTACTCATATACATATTATTATCTAAATTAATGGCAACAATTGCTCCTTTATTAATACTTTTATTTTTATCTGGTATTAATAACTCTTCACTTATTTTAAGCTTTGTTCCTAAGCCTTTACAATCATCACAAGCTCCATATGGTGAATTAAACGAAAACATTCTTGGTTCTAATTTGCTAATTGAAAAATTACAATAAGGACAAGCATAGTTTTCACTCATTAATATATCTTCTTCATCGTTAACCCTAATACTTACTAAGCCATTAGCCATTTTCGTACTAACTTCTAAGGCTTCAAAAATTCTACTTCGCTCATCTACACTTATCGGTAATTTATCTACTAATACATATATATCATCTTTAACATTTTTTTCTAAATTAATTTCATCTGAGGCATTATACATAACACCATTAACTTTGATTTTTGTAAATCCTTTACTTTGTAAATCTAAAATTAAATCTTTATGTGTTCCCTTTTCTCCTCTTACTACGGGAGCATATATTTCTATTTTTGTTCCCTCTTCCATATTAAGAATTTTATTAGTCATTTCTTCAATACTTTGACTCTTAATCGGTATTTTATGAATAGGACAATAAGGTATACCAATTCTTGCATATAATAATCTTAAATAATCATATAATTCTGTAATTGTTCCGACAGTTGATCTTGGATTTTTATTAGTAGTCTTTTGGTCTATAGATATACTTGGTGAAAGTCCTTCAATTGAATCAACATCGGGTTTATTTCCAGAACCAATAAATTGTCTAGCATAAGCAGATAAACTCTCAACATATCTTCTTTCTCCTTCAGCATAAATTGTATCGAAAGCTAAACTACTTTTACCAGAACCTGATACACCGGTCATAACAATAAGTTTATTTTTAGGAAGCTCTAAATCTATATTTTTTAAATTATTTTCTCTTGCTCCCCTTATTACTATTTTATCCATAAAATCACCAACTTTTTCCTATTATTTTCAAGCAATAATACTATATCAAACGATTGTATGCATGTCAATATTTTTATGAAAGAAAAAGACACAATTATCGTGTCCTTCCCTCGTAGAGTAATACCTCTACCATTTATATTATGGATAATATTTAATAAATTATACTATTTTTTCTTTTTAATTTTAACGGCAGTACCATAAGCAATTATTTCAGCAGCACCACTCATAACTGATGATGAACCATATCTAATATTAATAATAGCATCAGCTCCTAAACTTTCTGCTTCATCTACCATTCTTTTCGTAGCTATTTGTCTTGCTTTTTTAATCATATCTGTATATCCTACTATTTCACCACCAACAATGGTTTTAAGTCCAGCCATAAAATCTCTACCTAAATTTTTCGATTGAACAATTTGACCTTTAACAAGTCCTAAAACTTCGACTATTTCATAATTAGGTATATAATCAATATTTACTAGCTTCATCTTCTTCACCTCCTAAAATTTCTTTAATTCTACTTATTAAATTAACTGTAAATATAGCAATAAATATTAATGGAACTAAACTAATTAAATAAGCATAAACATTAGAAATACCATTATTAATTAAAATGATAAAAATGATAAAAATAATATAAAATGGTAAAGTAGCAAGTATAGCTCCCATTATTTGTCTTACTTTATTTGATGATTTATTTTGCATGGTAAATCCCTCCTTATTTAATACTTTAATCTTATGAAAATATTTATTTATATCAATATTATCAAAATCATCTTCATTTAATATTATTTCTTTACACATATCTTTAATACTTTGATAATTTTCTTCTTCTTGCTCTATTTTTTCTATTCTATCTTCTAAACATTCTTTTAAAGTTATCTTATTATCATTTAATAATTTTAAATCTCTAATTGATACATCTAATTCTCTTAAAAATTTAATAACCTTTAATTTTGTAATATCATCTTCACTATAAATTCTATATTTACTATTCTCTTTTCTTTTCGGGTTTAATAAACCATTTTCTTCATAATAACGAATACTCTTTTTAGAAAGTCCTACAATATTTTCTACTTCATTTATAAACATACTATCACCACACATAAAAAAAGTATAAACTATTACCTAAGGGTAAAGTCAATACTTATTTTTATCTTTTTCTAGCTAAAACTTTATTAGAATAATTTTTATCATCCGTTACTTTTTTAATAACATCTAAATATGGTGGAATTTTAACATAATAATCATCTAAACCATTAATTTCTAAAATACTTAAATCATCAAAGACATCTAAATATAAATATTCATCTTCATATGCAAAATAATAACGATCTTTTTCTATTGTTTGATAATTAATATCTTTATTTTTTAATAATTCTAAATATTTATTTAAATCTATTTCTTCTTCTAAAACTTTGATAATATTTTTATTATCTAATCTATATATATTATGATAATATACTATATTATTTTGATATTCTACTTTTCTAACTCTTTCTTCATAATTATAATCACTAATTAAATAATCTTGAGTAATATGCATTTTATTACTAATACTTTGAATTTTTTCCATATTAGAATTTTCTAAATTAACTAAATATTTTTCTTGTCTTTTCTCTCTGTAATCTTTTAAGTTTTCATTTATTATATCGATAACACAATTAGCTTTTTCCTGAATAGTCTTTTTTGGTAACACTATATGTAAATTATTATGACCTAAATATAGTTGTAAAGTTTTTATTCCTTTTTCTAAAGCTTCATCTGCTTCTTCCATTCTTGCTTTATTATTTTCTTTCGTATAATACTCTTTACTACCAACTAAATTAATTACTAAATCATATCTATTTAATAACTCTAAATAATTATTTTTAATATTTAAATGTTTATTTAAAATATCATGATAATCTTTTAAATCAATAAAAGATAAAGGATCAATAACACTTCGATCGCAAATAATTAAAGTATTATCTACTTTTAACATATTTACCCATCTATCAATTAATTCTTCATTATTAAATTGCATTTTTAATATTAATTCTTCAAAATCATTCATTTTAAGAGCATTATCTCCAAATGGTTTTATACCCTTATTAATTAAATAGGTAGCACTCTCTTCAATAATTATGACATTATATTCTAAATCTTTATAATATTTATCTAAATATTTTATAACTTCTGTTTTACCTGAACCTGGTCCTCCGGTTAATACAATCTTTTTTATCATTACCATATCCTCCTTATTAATTTCTTTTCTTTATCAAATTCATGTATCGATGAATGAACTACTCCAAACTGTTCTTTATTCATATCTAATTCTTTATTTTGTGTTAAATAATATAACATATTTATTACACCTCGGTGAGTAACTATTAAAGTATTATCTTCTATACTATCCATTGTTAAATAATACTCTTTTATTCTTTCGTACAAATCTTTAAGCGATTCTCCTTCAGGATAAGTAGTATCTACCCTAACATTTTGAAAATACTCTGGATATTTTTCTATCGCTATTTCTTTTTCTAAACCATTTATTAATCCTTTATTTTGTTCGCGCAAGTAAGTATCATAACTAACTGGTACATGGATAATATTACTTACTATTAAACTAGTTTCCTTAGCTCTTTCTATATCACTTGCTACTATATTAGATATATTTGTATTTTTAGATAACCATAAACTAGCAATTATACTTTCTTTAATACCTTTAGCTGTAAGAGTTGCATCACTCCATCCACCAATATAATTTTCATCATCTTCACCATGTCGCATTAAATAAATCATATCAAACTCCTTTCATGTGTATTTTATACACTTTATATATCTATAATAAAAATATATTTACAAAAATATATTTTTATCTTCTACTTTTTCTTTAAATCGATAAACTTTCGCAGGTTTATTTCCTTCGAATTTATTAGTAGTATTTGTATCTTCAATTAAATTTAAACTTAATAGCTTTTTACGAAAGTTACGACGATCAAATTTTTTATTTAAAATTGCTTCATAAGTTTTTTGAAGTTCAGGCATTGTTATACCATTTGGGAATAATCCTTTTAAAATATTACTTTTTACTATTTGCTTTTGTAATTCTTCGATGGCATCTTTTAATATTTCTTCATGGTCAAAACCTAAAGGAGGAATTTTATCGATTGGGAACCATTCAGCATCACTAGTATTTCTAGTTTCCTTTAAAATATGAACTCTATTACTATCAATAAGAGCAATATAACTAATGGCTACCATACGCATTACAGGAGAACGATCTAGTTTACCATAAGCTTTTGAGGCAATTAATTCTAATCCTTCAATACCTGTTTTTTCTTTTATCTCTCTTAATGCACCACTTTCTAAATCTTCATTATTGTATAATGCTCCACCAGTTAAAACCCAACTTCCTAAAAATGGTTGATTTTTTCTTTTAATTAATAGAACTTTAGTAATACCTTGTTCAACTGTAAAAATAGAAGTAATAACATGAATACCTTGATTTTTATATAATTTATTCTTTACTTCCATCTTTTCTACCTCCAATCTAATTATATGTGTATTTTTAACACTTGTCAATACATTTTAAAAGAGAAACTTTTATTTCTCTTCTACTTTAACAAATCTAACTGTTTTCATTTTTTGGACACTTAGTGGTTTATCATTAGTATCAGTTTGAACTTTAGAGATATCTAAAACTGTATCATAACCAGCGATAACTTTACCAAAAGCAGCATAACTACCATCTAAATAACCAATTCGATCATTACTATTAACACAAATAAAGAATTGACTACTTGCAGTATTATAATCATCAGTTGTATCTGGATTGTTATCATCACTTCTAGCCATAGATACTACTCCTTCTTCATGTTTTAAATCATTTTCAAAACCATTGCTACTAAATTCACCAAAAATTGTTTCATCACTACCGCCATAACCAGTACCCTTAGGATCACCAGTTTGAATCATAAAGTCTTTGATAACACGATGAAATATAATACCATCATAGAATTTTTCTTTTACTAAATTTTGAAAATTTTCTACTGTTTTTGGTGCAATATCTGGATATAATTCAATAATAATAACTTTATTTTTATCAGTAACTATTTTAACAAAATTAGTTACTTCATCAGTTTCTTCATAATGGTAACCTTCAATATCACCAGTTGTTAAATCTTTACCACAACCAGTTAATAATAAAATTGGTAACATTAATAATAATATATATTTTAATTTCTTCATATAACTCCTAGTCAATATTAATTAATTCGTAATCAGTTGTTCCTATACCTAACTCTTCAGCTGCTTCAATAGTATGTTCACCATGTCTTGAATTAATTCTTTCAAGTAAATGATCTTTTCCTGGATCATTAGATTGTTTAACTAAATCTATACAAGCTTTATCAATGGCAACTGGATCTAAACTTGCAAGAATACCAATATCTTTCATACAAGGATCTTCTGCAACAGCACAACAATCACAATCTACTGACATATTGCACATAACATTAATATAAACAATATTATCTTTAAAATGATTTGTTACTGAACTTGCTGCATCAGCCATACTCTCTAAGAACATTATTTGATTAGTTTTGAACATATCATCATATGAACCGTCTTCCTTACCAGCACAATGAATATATCTTTTACCATGACTTGAAGCAATACCAATAGAAAGTTGTTTTAATGCTCCCCCAAAGCCACCCATTGGATGCCCTTTAAAATGCGATAAAACTAACATTGAATCATAATTCATTAAATTTTTACCAACATAATTTTTCTTAATAACTTTACCATTTGGGATATCTAATACTATATCTCCTTCATTATCCATGATATCAACATTATAATATTTACTCCACTCATGTTCTTTTAATAGTTCCAAATGTTTATCAGTTTTATCTCTAGCGCCATCATAAGCAGTATTACATTCTACTATTGTACCATTAACATAAAAAATTAATTCTTTCATAAATTCTGGCCTTAAATAATTTTGATTTCCTTTTTCACCAGAGTGAACTTTAACTGCAACTTTACCTTTAAGTTCATGATTTAAAGATTTATACATCTTTACTAATGCTTCTTCTGAAATTTCTTTCGTAAAATATACTTTTGCTTTTTCCATTTTCTCATTTCTCCTTTATTTCTATTATATCACTTGGTACATCTATACCAATTTTATCATATTCTTCTTTTAAAAAGCCAGCGAATGCTCTATTAACTTGATATTGATGTTCAGCATCACATTCAATTAATACTTTATAAATATAATTATTATCATTTATAACTTCTACGCCAAGTAAATCAATTGGTTTATGAACATCATCTCTTTTTTGTAGTTTATCACTAACTTTTTTTAATATACTTTCTATTTCTTTAATACTAATTTCTTTATTAACTTTTAAATCTAAATAAATATTTGTATTACACATACTATGATTAATAACACTTGTTATCAAATGATTACTAATTATTAATACTTCTCCTTCATAAGACTTTAACTTAGTTGTTTGAAGTCCAAGTTCAATAACTTCACCTTTAAAACCATTAATGGTAACAATATCACCTTGAACATAATGATCATCAAAAATAATAGTAATACCAGATAATAAATTTTTAATAATATCTTGAAACGCTAAGCCAATAACTGCTCCGGCTATTCCAAGTGATGCTATAATACTTTTTGTTTCCACACCATAAACATTTAAAATACCTAAAAAGGTAATAACAGCAATCACATATTTAATAATATTTTTAATTAAATTAACAATTGTTTTTTCTCTTTTTAATTTTATATCTGATTTCTTTTTATTAAGTTTGTTTATAACTAACAATTTATTAACAATTTTACTTAAAATAAAATAAACAATAAAGGCAACTATAATATATATTACTGGTAAATATAATTCTTTAACTAATAATTTCTTTAACATATTCTTATATTAAAAAAGTAAAAGATTACTTTTTACTTCCTTTCTTTGTTTTTTTCTTTTTTGTTTCTTTTACTTCTAATTCAACCTCTTCAATTTTTTCATCATTATCTTTTTCTTCAATAACTTCTACTTCTCTTAATTCATTATTTTTATTACTATTTATATTGCTATCTCGATAAATAAAACAACCAACAAATTCAATTACACCATAAATAGCCATTAATAAACCTATAGTTGATAATACTAAATTATTAACAAGAACTATATATAAACCTGCTCCTATAAATATTAAACCAGTTATAATCATGGCAACAAATTTTTTATCTCGACTATTAGTATAAAATGTTCGCATAATATAACCAACACCTTGTAATATTAACCAAATACCCATACATATTCTTATTAATAATTCAATTGTACCAGCAAGTAATATGAATAATAAACCAAGAACTATTGATACTATACCAAAGGCAAGTTCATTATAATTAACTACTTTTAAATTTTTATCTTTAATATAATAATTAATACATTTATAAATACCTACTAATAAGAATACTCCTCCGAATAAATAAGACGTAAATTTAACAACTACATCAGGTTTAATAAAAATAATAATTCCTATTATTACAAATAATAAACTAGTAATAAAAGACATCTTTTCTTTTTTCATAACTATCCTCCATTTAAATTATACAATTTATTAAAATATTATTCAATTTAAAAAATAACCTTTCGTTATTTTTGGTTATTTTTTCATTTTCTTATTAATATCATTAGTATTTTTCCAAATCATTATTAGTACCAATGAACCTTCAAATATTAATCTTAATATTAAATTACCTAGAATTAATACTGCTACAAAAGCTAAAAAGCTATATCTTATATATGTAAATGATATAAATGTTATATAGATTGCTAAAATTAAATATAGTACTTTTAATAAATCTTCAATTAACATTGTCTTAAAACTAAAGAAATCTTTTAACCATAATAAATACTTATTAACTTTTCCATCTTTCTCTTTTAACTCTGGTTTAATAAATGTAAAGTATGCTACTACACCACCAATAATTGCTACTACTATAGATACAATCATCCAAACCGCAGTACCATTTAAACTTGAACTTGTTACTGGTTCTGGATTAAAATAACCATAATCATAATTCATTTCTATTCCCTTCTTCCTATTTTAATTATACATATTTTTTTAATTTTTAACAATTATTTTTTATTTTATTTCATTTTCCCATAAACCATGTTTATTACAATAAGCATATAACTTACCCTTTTGATAACTAAATTCAACTTTAGCACTCATTCCTGGTTTTAAATAGATTGTTTCTTCTTTATTATCACTTTCTAAACAAATCCATTCAATATAATGATCACTATCCATTACATGATTTACGATAACTACTAGTTTATCACCAACTACTTCATATGTTGGTACATGTTTTTCAAATGCTGCATCAACAGAATTAGATTTAACTACTTCCATTTTGCTACCGCAGCATTTAATACATTCACTATCTTCAAGTACTTTAACTAATGCCCCACAATCATTACACTTTTTTAATATCATAAATATTCACCTCTAAAATAATTATAATTAATTATTCTAATAAAATCTATATTATTTCTTATTTTTAATTAATTTTCTAATATTAACTTCTTCTCTATTTTCCATTGAACTAATTAGATTATCTATTATTATATCTTTTCTTGCTCTTTCTTCTTCAAATGTATCAATATTAATATTAAATCTATCTTGAATTATCTTTTTAGCTTCATTAAGATTTTCATATTTTTTTACTATCATTGCTTCATATAGCCAATAATATATTACATCATAATTTTCTTTTAAGAATTGTTCATCATTAATTCCATTTAAACCATTTAATATATAATTTCGAATATTTTTGGCATTGTCATCTAAGTTATAATTTTCATATTCTTCTATAATTGACTCAATTAATGTAGCAATAGTGTTACTCTCTTCATTTTTAAAATTTTCATTTTTATCAAATTCAACTAATATTTTAAATAACTCTAATAATTCTTCTTCATCATTCATTGTTGCCATATATCTTGTTAATAATTGAAGTAAATAATCATTATTAACCGGTTTTATTAAATTAATTAATTCTTCTTTATATTTAATAAACTTATTTTTAGTCATAATTTTATAATATAGATTTCTCTTTAACTCATTATTTTCATTTAGATAAAATTCAGAATAAGCAATATTTAAATTATTGTATCTTAAATAACTATCATTCATTATATCTATAACATTATAGATATCTTTAGGGGTTCTTTCTTTAGCATATTTTAATATTATATTAATTATATATACTAATGTTTCTAAATTTTTATCCATATCTCTTACACAATTTAATGTAACATTAATATAATCACTATAATTTTTTAAAATATAAATTATTTTTTCATATATCTTACTATCTAAATTAGCTAAAGAGAGGACATCTCTACTACTATTAACTACACCTAAATTAACTATTTCATCTATTTCTTTAAATCTTTTCTTTTTTAATGCTTCTAATAATTTTTCTTCTTCAAAATATCCATTAATATAATATTTAGTAATTAACTCCATTCCTTTATTAACTTCATCTTTTGTAAACTCATTCTTACTTGCTATTTTAAAGAATCTATAAACAAATTCTTTTTTACTTAAATTTTCTTTGCGAAAAAATTGTTCATTTTCTCTTAAAACATTAACAAATAAATTTTTGTTATTAACTATAATTTTAATTATATCTTCTCTATAAAGAATGCTATTTAAAAACGGTATCATTTTTGCCATAAAAATGTTATCTTCGGGATTACTAAAAGTATTTTTCATTATAAAATTATAAGCATAACCAGCCACTAGCTTATCTGGATCATTTAATAATTTAATATAAGTATCAATATATGTATCATTATATTTTTCTTTTATAATATTTAAAATATATTCATAATCTATATATTCATCACTATATAACTTACTAATTTTATTAATAAATTTAGTAACCAAATTATTTTTGGTAAAAAATTCATCTGTTAAGAAATTATACAATATATTTTCATTATTTTCATTATTATATTGAGCAAATATTTGAGCATGTTTAATAGCTAATTTATGATTTTTTAAAATTTTGTTTTTTAAAATTGCTAGTAAAAAATCGTTTTCCTTTGTACTATTATAAACATCAAATAACTTAATTATTTCTAATCTTTCTTTCTCATTATTATAAAGAATTAATACTTGACATACATCGCTTAAATAAGCATCATTTAATTTATTTAATTTTTCTAATACTTTATCACTAAATTTTAAAACTTTTTTTAATGTTTTACTATCTATGTATTTATCCTTTTGTAATTTTTTCAATAATTCATTTGCTTCATTTTGTTTCATCTTATACCACTCCTGTAAAGAATATTATACATTAATTTAGATATTTAACAAGTTTTTTTGTTTTCTATAGTGCATATTACCTGATTATCTTCATTTACTTAGAAATATTTGTTATAATTATTTTATAAAAGATAAATTTAAGATGTGAGGTATTTTATGAAAAGTAAAAATTCAAAATTTGGTTTAATTTTTACAATTGTTAGTAATTGTGCTATTGTGTTATGTTTTGTTATTGGTTTTTTCTTATTATTTTTTAATTTTGATGCTCCAAATAAAATTGATAAAAACAATTTTATTCAATATATGGAAGCAAAAGGATGTAAGGTTAATGATATGTTACTTCAAAGAGATTATATAGGAATGGATGATTATTTAATTACTGATGAAGAAACATGTCCTTACTTAATAAGTTATGCAACATTTAATGATAAAGATGTTCTTAATAAATTCTTTGAAGATGGCAAAAATGATGTTTTAAAAAATAATCCTAATGCCAAAGGAAGTACAAGTATTTCGATAGATACATTTACTTCTCAATTTTATGAATATAATACTTATGGCGATTATTATAAAGCAATAGTTTATAATAATGATTCAGTTTTATATGCCTCTGGAAATAAAGAATATAGTGATGAAATAATTAATATCTTTGAAGATTTTAATTATACTTATAAACTTAATTTTCAAAGTATTAATATTTTATCATATTCAATAATTATTTTCTTTATTATTGCTATAGTTAGTATGTGGGGAACATTAAAGAAAACAAGAAATAATGGTTGGATTTCATTAATACCTTTCTATAATATTGGTTGTTTATCTAAAGATGTATTAGGTTCTTCATGGTTAGCATTATTATTACTTATTCCTATAGGAAATTTAGTATTCGCATTTATGTTTAATTATAAAATGGGTAAAGCTTTTAATAAAAGTGATTCTTATTGTACATTAAATATGTTTTTTCCATCAGTTTGTTGGCCATTACTAGCATTTGATGATTCTAAATATAACTAAAATAAAATAGTTATTGTTTTAATTTATAATGTTTATAGTATTAAATTTAAAATAGCAATGTTTTTTTATAAATGACATCGCTTTTATTGTATATCTAATCTAAAAAATTACACTTCTTACATAAATTTTCACATTTTTTATTATCTTTAAAACCTTTTAACATAGTTTGATATCTCTTACTATTTATAATATCATCTAAATTATCTTCATAAATATTACCTAAATTAATTATACCCTCTGTATCTAGGCAACATGGAATAATTGTACCATCAACTAACACACCAATATGATCTTTTAAAGCATAACATTTACCTTTATCGTTATAGTAATCATTAGTAAGTGATGGCCAAATAAATTCATGACCAATACTTATAAAAACATGATTATTTATTTTAAAACCTTCTTCTAATTTAATTTCTTTATCAAAATAATTTTCTAAATATTCTTTCATTATCAAAGTATTTTCATTATCTACCCAAAATCTTAAATTAAAATAAGTATTAGGTAAATTATTAATAACGCTAAGTATATTATTAAGATATTCTTCTAAAGATAAATTATATTTAGTATTAAAACTATGAAGAGAAATATTTATTTGTCTTATATTTTGATTATCTTTAATTTTATTTATTAAATATCCATTAGTAGTTATATTAATATAAAAATCTTTACTTGCAACATTTATAAGTTCATTAATATTAGGATGTAATAATGGTTCACCTAAAACATGAAAATATAAATATTTAGTATAATCTTTTATTTTAGATAATATTATTTTAAAATTATCAATACTTATAAATTCATTTTTTCTTTTATTTTGAATACAAAAAGGACACTTTAAATTACAATTATTGGTTATTTCTAAATAAATTTTTTTATACATAAAGACCTCTTTCATTAATTATAACAAATATATTTTTAAAACAAAATAGTGTTATTATCCGTTTTATTATGATAAAATTAAAGGGAGGTAATATAAAATGTATGATGTAGTTATAGTTGGTGCTGGTCCAGCTGGTTTATTTACTGCTTATGAATTAAGCAAGAAAAATAAAAAATTAAAAATATTATTATTAGATCAAGGAAAATTTGCTAATCACCGGGTATGTCCAATGAAAAAGACTAACATTTGTGTTGGTTGTAATCCTTGTGGTATTTTATCAGGTTATGGCGGTGCTGGAACATTTTCTGATGGCAAATTAAATTTCATTCCTAAACTTGGTAAATCTGATTTATACAAATATATGAGTATTAGTGAAGCTGAAAAATTAATTCAAGATACTGAAGAAATATTTAATGAATTTGGGATGGACAGTGATGTATATCCAACAAATATGGAAGAAGCTAAAAAGATACAAGAAAAGATTGCTAAAGAAGGTGCTAGTCTTTTAATTATTAAACAAAAACATTTAGGTAGTGATAAATTACCAGAATATATACAAAATTTTACTGAGTATTTAAAAAATAAAGGTGTAGACATTTTAGAAAATGCCGTTGTTAAAGATATTGAAGAAATAGAAAAGGGAAAATACAAAGTTATTTATAATGATAAAGAAGTAGAATCTAGATTCGTTGTTGTAGCTCCAGGTAGAACTGGTGCTAAATGGGTACAAGAACTTGCTGATAAATATAAAATTCCTTATATATCTCAAAGTATTGAAATTGGCGTTAGAGTTGAAGTAAGAAAAGAAATATTAAAAGATATATGTAGTATTATTTATGACCCAACTATTTTTATTAAAACAGATACATATAATGATCAAATTAGAACATTTTGTACTAATCCAGAAGGCTTTGTAACAAAAGAAAATTATTATGGTTATATATGTGTTAATGGCCATGCTTTAAAAGATGTTAAGTCAAACAATTCTAACTTTGCCTTCATCTCTAAAGTTAGTTTAACTCATCCTGCTACTAATACGAGAGAATATGGTGAATGTATAGCTAGAATTGCTAATACTCTAGGTAATGGTAAACCAATAGTTCAATCACTTAGAGATTTAAAAGCAGGAAGAAGAAGTACCCTTGAAAGAATTAATAAAGGTTTTATTGAACCAACATTAAAAGATGTTGTTGCTGGTGACTTAGCTTTAGTTCTTCCACATAGAATTATTAAAAATATTTTAGAAGGCTTAGAAAAACTTGATAAGATCATTCCTGGTGTTAATAATGGTGAAACATTACTATATGGACCTGAGATAAAATTCTTTAGTAATGAAATAACTACCGATAATCATATGAAACTTTTAGACCATGATATATACTTTATTGGTGATGGTGCTGGTAAAGCTGGAAATATCGTTGCAGCAGCAGCGACAGGTTTAGTTGCAGCCCGTGATATCCTAGAAAAAGTAAGTACAAAATAATTAAATAAAATTTTTCAAAAAAAGTGAAAAAAAAGTGAAAAAAAGTGTTGACAAAATAGGTAAAATCGATTAGGATAGTAATCACCAATTCGGAAATTCTCGAATTGGTGCTAGTATCACACTAGTCAACCCCTTTTTATTCTTTGAGAACACAAGTTAATGTGTTCTCGTTTTTTGTTTATATTAAAAATGTTGAAAACTATTATGCTTTCAACATTATTTTTTTATATTAACTTTTTATAATAATTATATCTTTTTATGGCATTTTCTTTTTGAGATGTAAGTAATTCTAAAGCTAACTTTTCATCTTTTATTTTTAAGGCTTTGAATCTTACTTCATTATCTAAAAATTCTTGATATCTATTAAAGTCTGGTTCTTTACTATCCAAATATAATTTTTCTTCTTCTGGGTTATAATGCATTAAAAGTTCATAACCAACTTCAACA
>CANRQF010000017.1 GCA_947632715.1 uncultured Bacilli bacterium
AAATATGGCCATTCTCCTTGTCAAATGTATTGTTTAGAATTAGGAATAGGAATGAATGAGCTTTCTTGTTTAAAAGGAATTGATCCTAAAAGTGTTGAAGCTGAAAAAATGCTTAAATCCATTGTTAATGCTAATTTTGCAACAAATATTCCATTAAATGATGAAGTTGAAAAAGCATATCAAGAATATGTATCAACACCTCAAGATGATGAGCTTGCTTACTCTAAAGCTTATATGCGTTGGCAAGAACTTAAAAGAGATTCTGGGAGATTACTATATAGTGGAGTTTATCATACATTGGCTGATAATTTAGAATATCAAAAAGCTAAAGAAATATGTTCCGATCGTTCTCTTTAATTTATTAATTATTAAAAAAATTATAAAACTTTAACAAACAATGTTAGAGTTTTTTATTTTTGAAAAAAATTATTAAAAACAGCATTAATAAAGTTATAATTAATTGTCAAAAAATAAGATTTAGTTTATAATTATAATGGTGGTAAAAATGGCAAAGCGAAAAAAATCAAGAGAAACTAGTAATAAAGGAATGAGTGTTGAATTAACCGGTTTAATTTTAGCAATTATTGGTATTATTGGTTTTGGTTTTGGTTATGTTGGTTCTTTAATTAAAGGATTTGCTATGTTTTTACTAGGTACATGGTGGATATTTTTTGTAATATACTTATTATTAGTAGGATTATATATGTTATTTAAAAGAAAAATGCCTAAATTTTTTTCCACAAGATTGATTGGTTTTTATTTACTATTATTAGTTTTATTAGTAGCTAGTCATTTTTCTTTTATAGAGCCAGGTATTAAATTTATGGATATCTTAAAAACAACTTTTAATCAATTAATGGATAGAATTCATACGATTGATATGACAAATTCTTTACTAAATGCTGGAAATACAGAAATTTCCATTGGTGGTGGTTTGATTGGTGCATTCGCACTTAGTTGTCTTTATTTTTTATTTGCAAAAGTAGGAACTATTGTTGTTTTAGTCGTTATTGGTTTATTTGGTATAATATTATTACTTGATTTAACTTTAGCAGATGTATTAGATAAAATAAAAGCATTTAGAAAAAATGATAGTAGTAATGCAAATGAAGAAGTCGTTAAAGAAGTTGATGATAATGATAATATAAGAGAAGAAATACCACGTGAAAAATTTGCTGAAGAAAAAGAAGAAAAAATAATTGTTTCTAGCTTAAATGATATAAAAGTTAAAAAAGAAGCTAAAGAAGTGCCAGAGGTAATTGAACCAGAAGTAATAAATGAAAGTGAAGTAATAACTAATACTAATTATAAATTACCACCACTTAATATTTTAAATGAGATAAAAAAGGAGAAAAAAACAACACTTGATAGTCAAACTTTAAACAATAGAACAATATTAGAAACTGTTTTAAAAGATTTTCAAATTACTGCTAAAGTAGTTGATATTCATGTAGGACCGGCAGTTACGCAATATGAAATCGTTGTACCTGCTGGAACAAAGGTAAGTAGAATTTTAAGTATAAATAAAGAAATAGCTTTAGCGCTTGCTGCTAAAGATGTTCGTATTGAAGCACCAATACCTGGTAAAAGTACAATTGGTATTGAAATACCTAATCAAACAATAAGTGCCGTATCATTTAGAGAAATAATTGAAGCTAATCAAGGTGTCAAAGATAAATATGATATTATGATTACTTTAGGTAAAAATTTAATGGGTAAACCAATAGTTGCTGATATGGCAAAAATGCCTCACCTTTTAGTAGCAGGTTCTACTGGTTCTGGTAAATCGGTTTGTATTAATTCTATCATTTGTTCTATATTGATGAATTATAATCCAAGCAATGTAAAATTAGTATTAGTAGATCCTAAAAAAGTAGAACTTACTAATTATAATGGTACACCTCACTTATTGTGTCCAGTTGTAAATGATCCAAAGAAAGCATCACTAATGCTTCAAAATGTTGTTCGTGAAATGGAAAGAAGATATGACATTTTTAGTGAAAAGGGAGTTAAAAAGATAAGTGAATATAATGCTTATATCGAAAAAGAAAATAAAAAGCATCCCGAAACACCACTTAATAAAATGTTTTACTTAGTTGTTATTATTGATGAACTTGCTGATTTAATGTTAGTTGCATCTAAAGAAGTTGAAGATTCTATTATGCGTATTACCCAAATGGCTAGAGCAGCAGGTATTCATTTAATAGTAGCTACGCAAAGACCATCAACTGATGTTATTACTGGTGTTGTTAAAGCCAATATTCCTTCTAGAATATGTTTTGCCGTAGCAAGTCAAATAGATTCTAGAACAGCACTTGATATGAGTGGTGCTGAAAAATTACTTGGAAAAGGAGATATGTTGTATTTACCAATGGGTGAAAATCAACCAACACGTATTCAAGGTTGCTATATTTCAGATGAAGAAATAAATAGATTAATTAATTATTGTTCTAAGCAAGTTGCAGTTCATTATGATGAAACTATTACTTCAGGTAATGTTTCAACTACAGAAGCTAGTGGCAGTGGCCATGGTGAAGATGGCTATGATGATCCAATGTATAATGAAATTGTTGAGTTTGCCATGCAAACGGGCAAAATTAGTGCCTCATTAATTCAAAGAAAATTTAGATTTGGCTTTAATAGAGCTGCTAGAATGATTGATTTACTTGAAGAAAGAGGAATTGTTGGACCACAAAATGGTGCTAAACCAAGAGAAGTTTTGAAAAAAATTGACAATGATGATGAAGAGTAATAAAAACAAGTTTACACATATATAAAATATTATGTAAACAAAAAGTTTACAAAGAAATTGACTATGTGATAAAATATAAACGAAAGGGTTGATACTAATGAGTAATAAAAAAGTAGCAGTTTCAAAAAAGAATAGCAGTGTAAAAAGAGAAAATGAAATGATAGTTAGTCCTAAAAATTACTTATATGCTTTTATCATTTTTGTTGTTATCATTGCATTAGTAGTATACTTATTTGCTTGGTATCAAATAAAAAGACAAGAAAAATTAATGACTAGTTATTTGCTAACTACTAATACAGTTATGTCAAGTATCAATGATTTAAATGCTTTAAATCAAATAATGCAAGATGCTCCTACATCATACTTTATATATATTGGTTATGCTAATTCGGAAGAAGTTTATGATTTAGAAGTAGAATTAAAAAAAGTTATAGATAAATATAAATTAAATGATATTTTCTATTATTTAGATGTTACTGATTTAAAAGAAAATGATGAGAATTATATAAATAAAATAAAACAATCTTTAAATATTA
The DNA here is from genome assembly GCA_947632715.1 of uncultured Bacilli bacterium. GTDB lineage: Bacteria > Bacillota_I > Bacilli_A > RF39 > UBA660 > SIG200. The sequence continues at coordinate 3,289 of CANRQF010000017.1, forward strand.
ATAATTTGGATAATGTTCCAGCAATTATTTATGTTACAAATGGAGAAATAAAAGAAGAAAATATATTAGATGGTGTTAAAGGGACTAATTTTAAAGTTAATGATTTTAAGAAATTATTAGATATTTATGATTTTGAAATTATAAAATAGGCAGATACACCTACGATAAATTAATTATCTCATACACTAATGTAGGAGGTAATTTTTTTATGTTATTTGATAATAACGATGTGGATTTAGATTTTACACTTTTAAATTTAGCTGGGTTAACTAAAAATAATGATATGAATTTTAATAATAATTTAAATAGTTTATCTAATGGAAATAGTGTATTTACTGAATCATCTAATACATCTATTGATAGTAATATTTTAAGTGCTAAGGAAGGATTTTTAAGGGGTAATTTATTTAAAAATGAATATAAACCATATAAGAATTTAACTTATATAGAATTGAAACCTAAAAATGATCGAGAAGCAAAATTATATACTGTTATGCAATATTCTTTTGCGATTAATGATTTAAATCTTTGGTTAGATTTACATCCTAATGATAAAAAAGCTTTAATGATATTTGAAAATATGGTTGAAGAATCTAGAAAAGCAAAAAGAGAATATGAAGAAAGTTATGGTCCTCTTACAGTAAGCCATACAAAAGGAAATGATTTTAATTGGATTGATAGTCCTTGGCCTTGGGAAGATTTAGGAGGTAATATGTATGTTTAAGTATGTCAAACACACTAACTATCCAGTAAATATTAAGAAAAAAGATTTAAGAATGGCTAAATTTTTATTAACACAATTTGGTGGTGCTAAGTGCAAAAGCTACACCTCCTATTCTTTGTAATAAATTTCTATAGTTTCGTTCTTTTTGTCATAAACTATATAATCAATTAATTCATGAACTACATTGTATTTTTTATTCATGTCTATTTTATCATTTGTTAACATATCATAAACATTTTTAGCATTAATTGATATGTTTACTTCTTTTAAATTATTTTCCACTTTATCTATGCTGTTTAATTTTATTTTTAATTCGTTAAGTTCTATTTCGATGTTCTTTTTATTTTGTTTATATTCTTCAATAGTATCGATTCCTTCGATATATAAGTTTTTACATCGTAGCAGTTTTTCATTTAAATGATTAATATTATTTTGAATTATGTCATATTCAGTATCTAAGTTTTTATCATTTTTCTTTTTACTGAAATTAATATTAATTGGATTTTCATAATCTTTTTTTAATTGTTCTAAAATTGCCTTACATATTTTTTTATAAGATATATAATGACTTTCTTCACATGAACCATGAGAATATCCGATACATTGCAAAGCATTTTTTGTAGTTGTTAAAGTAGAACCACAATTACTACATTTTACTAATCTACTTATCCAACTAAAATTATTTGTACAATTTGCTTTATACAAATTCTTTTTTTCTAATATTTTTTTCTGTATAGTGTCAAAAATATCTTCATCTATAATTGGTTCGTGGGAACCTTTTTTTAATATTCCATTTTGTTCTTTAAATTTAAAGTTCCAGCTATTTTTAGCATCTGGTGTCCACAAAGTATATCCTTTATAAACTGGATTTCTAAGAATATACTCAATGGTTCTAACTTCCCATTTATTATTCATATTTGTTTTAATGCCAAGTTTATTTAACTTTCTCGCTATTTCTTTAAAACTGATTCCATTAATGTAATCATTAAATATCATTTTTACAACTTTAGATTGTTCATTGTTAATTACTAACTTTTTATCAATCATTTTGTATCCGAAAGGTGCTTTAGTTTGATATTCTCCTCGATTTGCTTTTTCTACCATTCCTTTTTTTACTTCATCAGATAAATTTAAAGAGTAGTATTCTGCCATAGCTTCTAACATTGCTTCCAATATAACTGAAAACTTGTCATCTCCAAAATCTTCTGTTATTGATATAACATCAACTTGACATTCTCTTTTTAATAAAGATTTATACACTATAGAATCTTCTCTATTACGAGCAAATCTATCTAATTTGTGAACTAGTATTACATTAAAAGGAGAATTTGGTTTAGTTTTTGCAGTAGCAATCATTTGCATAAATGCTGGTCGTTTTTCTGCTTTACGACCACTAAAGCCTTCGTCTTTAAATATGTATTTAGAATCAATTTCTATATTATTTTTTTTAGCATATTCTTTTATTGCTTTTAATTGTGCATCTGGTGAATATTCTACTTGTGAATCAGTTGAAACTCTTATATATATTGCAGCTATTTTATTATCTTTCATAAATATCCTTTCTTTTATTTAAATTTTATGCTACAATATATAAGAAAACCTATATATGTAGCTTAATGTTATGTATTTTATTTGACTTGGGTTTTCATTTTTCTCTATTCTGTTCCAGCAGAGTAGAGATTTTTATTTTAATAAAAATTTAATATAATTAAATACATAATAATTCGATTTTCGAATATACTATCATTGACAAATGATATATTTTTTGATATATTATTTGTACCGGAAGCACTTTGTGCTTTGTCTTGGTGAACAGATTTATGTTGGTCTGCGGACTAAGTGTATGTATATACACCACATAAACTGGGAAGTGGAGCAATCCACTTTTTTTATGGAAAATATTTAATAATATCAATCCCCGTTATTTTATCATTCCTCATTATAGTTCTCCATATATTATTTGCAATAATATCAGATGCTTGAATTATTATGCTATCTTTTGAATTTTGCGTATATATTTTAACTATCAAAGAACTAAATAATATTGGTGTTGTTTTAAAACCATAATTAAAATTTATAATTCCTTTAACTAATTCTTCATATATTCCTTCATCTAATCGGTATCTTCCATTTGTTTTCGCACTTTCTTGATCCATATTTATTATTAATGAAACCGGTTGGTATGGATTTATTTTTTTATTATTAATTAGGTCAATTACAATATCTTTAACTAGTAATTTTATAATATAATCTCTGTATCTTCCTCTAGCATCTTTACTAATCAAAATATCTTGTTTAGTTATTTGAGAATTATCTACTATTAGTCCAGCAGTACTATATTTGTAAATAAATCTTAAAAGTCTCAATCTATCTTTACTTTCTAAAGTAAATCCTTTAAGTTCATCAATATCTTTATATTGTTTTTTCTTTGAAATTTGGTTTCGTATTGTTTTATAAATTGCTTTAAATTTTTCTAACTCTTTTTTATCAGTGAAGAATAAACCTGCATATACAAGATATTTTTCATTGTTATTAAGTTTTCCGCTGTCATCTAAAGAAATATATATTATCTGTTCATTTGTCATTTTATTACTTCCTATTCTAATAAAAATTTAATATAATTATCTGCTTCATCTTCATATTTGCTTATATGAAATGCAAATAAATCTTTATCTTTTTGACATAGTTGATTTAATTCTATATGAGCAAGTTCGTGGAGCAGAGTTTTCTTTCTTTTATAGTAAGAAAGAAATTTATTAATTACTATAAAATTAATACCATCATAATTAAATACAAAACCATTTACTGAATTGGGCAATTCTTCATAGAGTAGAGTAACATTATAATAATTTAATAAATCCCATTGATCTATTTCTCCTAATAATAAATTTTGAATGTTCATACTTAATACACTTCCTTTTTATTCTTTTTAAGATTATATATATTAAGTACCTATACTAGCATACTTATGGTTAAATTTTAATTCCATGTGTGTCCACAATTTTGACAAACATTTACTTTTTTTGTAATATTTTTAATCTTTTTTCTTTTTCCAATAAATATTGCTGAAAACAATGCAGGTATCCATAAAATTAACCATTTTACGAATATCCACCACCAGCCAATAAATATCCACCATAATAATCCATGATGTTTTGTAACAAGTTTAGCTTCATTGACTACTTGTATTGTTACATTTTCACTTTTACATTTTGGGCAAATCATAATTTTACACTCCTTTCCTAAATTTATATATTAAACATATTTAAATATGTTTTAATCATTATTATTTTTATTTTTACTTTCTTCATAATTTTTTATTGTTTTATTATATATGAATTTTATGTTTTCAATATCGTCATCAGATAAATGCTGTTTTGCTTTACTATATAAAATATCAAGTTCATCCGGTTCTGTTGATGCTTTATCTATTTTACTCGGTTGAATAATTTCGTAATTAAAATGGTTATCTTTAAGAAATTGAGTTAACATATCAAGTTGTTCTTTGCTTAGATTAAGTTTTGTTTTAGTCATCCATATTTTATCTGGATTATCAATATTAAAATCTAGATCAAGTCCATCAAGTTTAATTTGATTCATTTCTGTAATATTATCATAAGCTAAATAATCCATTGAACAATTCATATAATTAGAAAGTTTGCGTATTGTTGATAACCTAGAATTATCTGCACTTTGCTTTTCATAGAAATCTCTTAATGTTGTATATGGAATTCCAGCTGATGTAGCAAGTTGCTTTATGTTGTCAATGTTATTGTCTTTCATATATTTATCAATTTTTTCATTAAAGGTCATGAAAATTCCCCTTTCTTAACTTTAATTATACTCTAAAAAGAATAAAAGTAAATACGAAAAATGCGAAGTTTCGTATTTTTTTTAAAAATTTATATTGACATAATACGTAATACCGTATTATAATTGAATTGTGATACGGAAGTCCGTATTAGAAGGGAGAAAAAATGTTTTACAATTTAAATGCAGAAATGGCGAGAAATAAAAAATCGCAAATTGATATAGCAAGAGTTTTAAATATTAGCGTATCAACGCTAAGTGAAAAAATGAATGGTAAAAGAGATTTTAAGTTAAAAGAGTGTAAAGAAATTATCGAAAATGTTTTACCTGGCTATACAATAGATTATTTATTTGAAACAAATAATCAAAAAGAAAATTCATCAAATGATAGTTAAGGAGAGAATAATGAAAAATGAAAGGAAAAATAAGATGGAAGAAAAAATAAATGAGTTAAAAGCAGAACTCATTAACTCATTAATTCGCAAATGTAAAAATAATGAAATTATTTATGAAACAGAATTTTCTTTGTTAAAGTTTTTATTTAGCATTAGATGAATTTATGACATTGTAAGAAAAAGCCAATATGTCATTAAATGAAATGATACTTAATTCATATTGCTTTACTGGAGAATTAAAATCATTAAAAGTTGAAACTTTTTCTAAAATTAAACTATTTTCTGGAATTACTAATTGAGAATCAAAAACTAGAGTACCTTTATAAAATAAGTTTGAAGTTTCTACTAAGCATTCAACTTTTATATTGTGTTTTGACTTACATAAATCATAAATTTTACATAATTCAGAGTAAATGTAATCATTATTGTTCATTAAAGTTCACTCCTTTCTAATTAAATATTTTAAAGGAGTAAAAAGAAATAATCAATTAAAAAAGAAAGGAAAGTGATAAACATGTTTAGAGAGTGCACAACGGAAGAAATTATTGAAATGATTGAAGAAGCTACTTCTGAAGAAGAAAATTAATAAATTAAATTTCAGGCACTTAACTGAGAACTAGAATTATTAAAATTATTAAAACTTTTTCTTATTTTTTATCTTCCACAACTCTATATTTGATCTAGTTCTCAACTAAGTGTCTGAAACAAACAATCAGCTGGAACTGATTAAATAACCCAAGTCAAGCAAAATCATAAATTATTAGTAGGAGGAATTTTATGAAAAAGAAAAAGGAATTAAAAGTTATTGTGCATAACCCTATAACAAAAGAAAAAGCAAAAGAAAAAATTGAAAAAATATGTAAAATGTTACAAGAAATGGAGGTGTAATAATGAAAAAAATAAAAGATTCATTTGGGCTAATATTATTTTATGCAGTCTTAATATTTGGAGTAGTAGCATTGAATTTACGATTTAGATATTTAAACCAACAAAAAAGTACTGACTCCATAAATTCCCAACAAGTCAGTACAGCTAAATTATCTCGTTAAATAAAAATTTAACAAGGTAATTATAGCAAAAAATAGCAGAAAAATCAAATCAGGGAGTTTAAATCAGAAAGGAATTATTAATGAAATGAATGATCCAGCCGTTTTATTTTATACAAGTGACTTTTTAACTGGTGTTATAGACATGACAATGGAAGAAAGAGGTCAATATATTACATTATTATGTTACCAACATCAAAAAGGTCATATTTCAATAGAAACCATTAGGTTATTGGTAGGTTATTCAGTTTCTGACAAAGTAATGCAACATTTTAAAATTGATAAAGATGGTAATTACTATAATTCTAGAATGGATATAGAAAAAGAAAAAAGAGCAGTTTTTACCGAAAGTAGACGGATTAATGGTCAAAAAGGTGGTCGACCTAAGAAAGAAAAAAATAAACCATTAGGTAAACCTAAAAAAAACCTAGTGGATAACCATATGGGTAACCATATGGGAAATGAAAATGATAATGAAAATATAAATATAAATAAAAAATATTTTAATAATGATGAAGTTAATGAATTATTTAAAGACTTTTTAGATTTAAGAAAAAAGATAAAAGCTGTTAATAGCGATAGAGCAATTAATAACTTAATTAATAAATTAAATAAGTATGATGATGACATAAAAAAACAAATGATTAATAACTCCATTACTAATAGTTGGAAAGATGTTTATGAAATAAAAAAATCTGTTGATAAGAAAAATGAGGTATTATATGAAATCAACTGAATCATTGGAAGAACAAATAATAGCGTGCATTTTTAATAAGGAAGCATTAATAAATGAACTATTTATTGATGAAAAATGTTTTCAAAATCCACAGAATAGAAAAATTATAAATTTTTTAAAAAAAGAATATAAAGAAAGAAAAACACTAGATTATCAAATAATTTATCAAGACTTTCCAACTGAAGAAAGACAAATGAATTTTTTAAAATACTATTCTAGAATAATCGATGAATATATACCTATAGCTAGTAACTTTTATAGTTATCAAGAGAGGTTACAAGAAAGTTACAGAGATATCCAAATAGATAATCTTATAAAAAAATATGATAATCATTTAATTGAAAGAGAAGAACTTATAAACAAAATAAGAGAAATAGATAATGAAAATCTTTATTTAAAGAAAAAAAATAACAAAAAAACTCCGGAAGAAATGTTAAAAATTATAAGAACTACTGAAAAGCAAATAAAATTTGATAGATTAAATAAGATAAATTCAAAACTATATTTAAAAGAAAACACAATAAATGTAATTGCAGCAAGACCAAGTGAAGGGAAATCAGCACTAGCTTTAAATATGTTTTGTGATTTATCTAAAAATTATAAATGTCTTTATTTTAACCTAGAAATGACCGAACCTGAAATTTATGAAAGAATGCTAGGAATCGAAAGTTCTATTCCAATAGAAAATATTAAGGAACCTAAAACCAATTACCAAAATGAAAAAATAAAAGAATACGCATCAAAAATATATAACTACAACTATGAAGTAGTAAATGGTAGTAAAAGTATTAATTCTATAATGACAAAAATTATAAAAGAACAACGAGAAGAACATTTAATAGTTTTTATAGATTATATAGGCTATGTTACTTCAAAGTATGGTATGAGCGATAAAGATCGTATTGGGGAAATAACAAGAGAATTAAATAATCTTACGAAAGATTATAATTGTACGATATTTATAGTTGCACAAATAAATAGAAGTGGTACTGATAACCCAACAATGGAAGATTTAAAAGATAGTGGTGAACTTGAACAAAGTGCCGATACGATTATTTTAATTAATGATCCAGACAAACAAAACAATGAATCAACAAAAGACATTAACTTATTAATTCCTAAGTGTAGAGGTGCTAAAAGGAACTTTGGACTAAAGGTTAGATACTTTAAAGAATCACAACAAATGGAGGTGTTATAGTGAAAGATAATGTAACCTTAAAAATACCAAAAGAACATTTACAATTTATAAAAATTGCTTTAATCGATGAAATCATAAAATACAAAAAACAAAATGTAGATAACATAGGTAATAAAAAATATAACAAAGAAATGATAAAAAAATCTAAAAAAATAATCGACTATTTGACAATAGCTGAAATGTAGAAAGGAAAAAATGAAAGAGGAGAATAAAAAAAATATATACGAAAAATTACAAATATGTAGAGTAGAATTAAACGACAAAAAAATTAAAAAAAGTGGCAAAAACACTTATTCAGGATATGAATATTTTGAGTTAAAAGATTTTTTACCAACAGTTAATCAATTATTTGCAAAAAACAAGATTACAAGTATTTTCAATTTGGATAATGAAACTGCTAAATTAGAAATTATAAATACAGAAAATATCGAAGATAAAATTGTATTTTCAATACCAGTTGCTGAGGCAAGTATAAAAGGAAGTTCACCAGTTCAAGCATTAGGTGGACAAATAACATACTTAAGAAGATATTTGTATATTAATGCTTTAGAAATAGCTGAAAGCGATATTCAAAACAAAGAACCAGCAGAAAACATAATTAAAGCTAATGAAGAAGCTATAAAGTTATTAGCAGATTTTGAAGAATTGCTTATTGCAACGGAAACTGATAGAGAAGAAGTATATAAACATTTCAAAGTTAAAGACAATACAAAAATGACTAATGCACAATTAAAATTAGCAATCGAAATATTAAAAAAGAAACCAATAAAAAGCAAAAAGGAAGAAGAGGTATTTTAGATGGAATTACAAGAAAAAGATTTAGAATTAATTGTATCAAAGCAAGAGCTAGGGATATTAGAAACTAATGCTTTAACCATTCTTGAAAAGGTAAAGGAAATTTTACCAAATTATAAAGCTGAAAATTATACAGCGAATACAATTGATCTAGCAGTGAAAGACAGAGCTTTATTAAATAATACAAGTAAATTATTAAATAAACAAAGAATAGAATTAGAAAAAAAGTTTATGCAACCTTTTGAAAGCTTTAAGTCAATTGTAAAAGAAACAACAGATTTAATAAATGAGGCAAGCTTACAAATAGATGAAATAGTAAAAAGTGTAGAAAAAAAGGAAAAAGATAAAAAAAGAGTAGAAATTGAAAATATTTTTCAAAAACATGTTGAAGAATTAGATAAAGTATTGACTTTGGAAAAAATATTTAATGAAAAATGGTTAAATAAAACATATAAAATTGAACTTATTGAAAAAGAAATTGAAGAAAGAATAGCAACAATTAGAAATGATTTATTAGCTATTGGAAATTTGAATAGTAAATATGAAGTAGAATTAAAAAATGATTATTTACTAAAGTTTAATTTAAGCGAAGTTATTACCAAAAATAATGAATTGATGAAAAAAGAAGAATTGTTAAAAACTCAACAAGAAGATAGTGTAAAAGTAGTTGAAGAGAAGAAAACAGAAAATATGGAAAAAATGGCAACTACGAAAGTTGAAGAAAAGGTAACAGATGGAATTCTAACTTATGTTTTAAGAATAACAGGTAAAACATCACAAATGAAAGCTTTAAGACAATTCTTAGAAACTAACGAAATGAAATTTGAAAAGGTTGATGATAGATAATGAATCAAGTTATATTAGTAGGAAGATTAGTTAATGAACCTGAAGTAATTGAAATTGATGGCGAAATGAAAATCGCAGAGATTACATTAGCAGTTCAAAGAAATTACAAAAATAGTGATGGTACATATGCGGTTGATAATATACCATGTACATTATGGAAGGCAATAGCATTAAATAATACTAATTATTGTCACAAAGATGATGTAATAGGGGTAAAAGGAAGACTTCAAAAGATCGGCAAAGAAGAAATGATAGTAGTAGCTGAAAAAGTAACATTTTTAGCTAGTAAAGGAAAGGAAGCAAATGATGAAAAATAATCCAAATAAAGGAAAATTTGAAATATTATTAAAAGATACAAAAAACACTTTAATAGCAACTGACAATGGAATAGCAATTGTAGGAGAACCAATGCACATATTATTTATGTTTGGTAATTTAGTAAAAAAATTAAATGAAGATATTCCTAAAAAGCATTTAAAAGTTGCTTTTGAATTAGGATTAGGTGAAGAAAAAAATGAATAAAGTAATATTAGTAGGAAGACTTACAAAGGACCCAGAACTTAAAACTACACAAAGTGGTTTAGCAGTTGCTAGATTTACTATTGCTATTAGTCAAAATTTTACTAATCGCAATGGTGAAAGAGGAACTGACTTTATTAATTGTGTAGTATGGGAAAAACAAGCTAGTAATATAGCTAAATACTGTCATAAAGGTAGTTTAGTATCAGCAGAGGGTAGACTAACTAATCGCAGTTATGATGCTCCAGATGGCACTAAAAGATATGAAACTTATGTAGTAGTTGAAAGAGTACAATTCTTATCATCTAAATCCGAAAGCACACCATCAATGCCTGATCCTGAATATGCTCTATATAAATCACAAGAGCCAAAAGAAAATGAACCAGATAAGTTTGAAGAATTTTCAAAAGAAGCTGATTTATCAGGATTAAATGAAGTAACGCTTAATCCTGATGACTTGCCATTCTAATTATGGAAAAAACAATATCTGGTACTCCAAAAGAATTAGCAACAATATTGTTTTCGTTACAACAAGATAAAGTTTATGAGATTAAGGAAGTTAAAAAAATTCGTAGTCTTTCCGCCAATGCTTATTTTCATAAGTTAATAAATGAATTAGCAAGATATAATCGTTCAATTGGTTTTGCAATATCAGATGAAGAAATGAAAATAGATATGAATTTGTCCTATGGAACTTTAGCAACTGATGATAATGGAAAAATTAGAGGTGCTAAAGTTCCTAAAGGAACAAATATACAAGACTTTTATCCATATGCCAAAAAATATAAAGAAGAAACTGATTGTGATTGTTACATTTTTTATAAAAGAACAAGCGAATTAAATACAAAGGAATTTACTCAATTAATTAGAGGAGTAGAAGTCAATTGCAAAGAAGTTGGTATTAAAACATTAGATGATTTAGAATTTCAAAAAATGATGGAGGAATATGAACGGGAATATAACAATAGAACAAGCTATTGAACAAATAAATTATTATAAAACTGAATATATGTTGCTTAGTAGCTATGTAAAACATTTAAGAAAAGAAATAACTAAATTAAAGAAAGAAGCAACAGAAAAGGATAATATTATAAATCAATTAAAAAATAATGAACAAGTACAACAAAAATTGTTTTAAGAGGGAGTAAAAATGATAAAAATTTTCTATACAAAAAAGGATAGGGAATTGGTTGATAATTTAAGGGAAGAAATAAAAGATTTAAAAGAGAAAAAAGAAAAAAGTGACAAGATAATTGATAATAATGAATATGTTTTCTTAGCAGATTTATCAGAAGAAAAGGATAAGAATATTGTGTTAAATAAAGAATTGAGTTCTAAAAATGTAGAAATAAAAAAGCTAAATGGAAGAATTGGTGGATATGTTAAACAAAATAATAAATTACAAAAAGAAAATTCAAATTTTAGAGCACAATTAGATAAAGCAATTAACGATTTAGAATTAGCAACTAAAAGAATAAAAGAACTTGAAAGTAATAGATATTTAAAAGTTGATATTCCAGTAAAGAATCGAAATCACAAGCAAATTATGAAAATAAAATCTGGTGTAAGAACTGGGAAAATAATGAAAGGCATTAATAATGGATGAGGTAAAAAGAGACAGAAGAAATTTATTAATTATTTTAACCATTGCATTTTTTATTAACATGATATGCATTGTTATTGATGTAAAAAATGTTGAAAAAAAGTGTGTTGCTTTCAAAGGTGAAGAAATAATAAAAGATGTATTCTGTTATGAACGAAATGATAAATATTATTGTAAAAAAGATGGTAAAACATTTCAAGTTGAGGAATATAATTGTGACATTTAGGAGAATTCATGACGGGAAATAAAATATTAGAAAAATATAAAAAATATGAAGTACAATTTAATAATTTTGACGACATCATAGAAATAAAACAACCGATAGAAGTAAAGAAATTTGTAGAATTTAAATTAAACTTAATAAGATCAAGAATTAATTATAATGACATTTTAGTAATAGATAGGAGAAATAGAAAAAAATGAAGAAAAAATTTAAATCAATAATTATGATTGTAATGACATTAATAGTAACTTTAACATTAACAGGTTGTACTAGTGCTGAGACAGTAGGATACAACATTAGCAGAGAAAGTGATGAATTTAAAGTAAAAAGAAGAATTACTTTTATAAATTTAAGAACTGGTGATTATTTATTCACAATGACAGGTTTATGTAGTATACAAGGTGGAAATGGTTCTTTAAATGATGAATTAGAAGTAATTTGTAAAACAGGTGAAGATAAATATCAAAAGCATTTTTTATTTTTAGCACAAGAAACTACTTATGTAGTTGAACAATTAGATTATAGCGACGTTTCAAGATATGATTATGAATTTGTATTTAGACCTGAAGCAATAATTCCAATAGAAATTAAAACTGAAACTAGCGGTAATTAATTATTATGTCAAAAGATAGAGAGAAAGAACTCAAATATTTGATATACATAAAAAGTATGTTGATAAAAGAAGCAAAAAAAGAAATTAGACAATATAGAGATGAGTTAGAAAATCTATATAAGGAGAAAGAATTAAATAGGAGGAGAGAAAAAAGATGAATAACGATGAATTAAGAGATAAATTAAATGAACTTGAGAATTTGGAAGCATTAACATATTTTATTAATGGCAATTGTGATAAATACAAATTTGTTCTTAAAAAAGAAACATTTTGTTTTGGTGGAATAGTAACTGGAAAAGGAGAAATAAAAGTAAGCAAACAAACATTGGAAGATTTCATAGAATATCAAAGTGAAATCTTAAAAGAAGAAATAGAAAGGTTAAAGAAGGAGAATTAATATGAATTTATGGATAAGAAGTCAAGATAAAATGAAATTGATTAAAGTTAATTTTGTGTTTTTAAATTATAAGAATTCTTGCCAAATAATAGCAAATTATATTCCTGATTTTATTGGGAGAGAAGGAGATTATTTTGAAACATTAGGTACTTATAAATCAAAAGAAAGAGCATTAGAAGTACTAGATGAAATACAAAATATATTAAACCCAAAGTATATGATAAGAATGAGTGGAAATTTGAGTAATGTAAAGAAATATTTAAATATTGATGGTGCTTATATACAATGTAACGATAATGCTGACATTAAAAACATAAATAATAATTTAATTTATGAAATGCCAGAGGAATAAGATGAAAAATAAAGAAATAACAATTTATGAATTAATAGGACTTATTAAAGATAATAAAGCACCTAAAAAGATAAAATATGAAAATATTATTCTTAAATATGATGAAGTTGCTCAAGATTATAAAGCCAATAGTTGCTTTAATAATGACACCAATTATTTATTATGTCATTTATTTAGATATGCAGGAGCATTAGATACAAAAGTTGAAATTCTACCCGAAGAAAATGATGAGTGGGAAGATATAGAAGAATATGATTTAAAACCTGATGATTGGTCAACACCTACACAAGCAGATATGGAAATACAAAAAAGATTAAATGCTGTTATTAAAAATCAAAAATACTTGAAAGAAAGGTTGGAAAATAAAGATGAATAAACAAGATGTATTAAAAGAATTGTTTCAATTATCTCAAGAAGATATTTTAGATATTGGTAAGATTATAAATGGTTATGAAGAAAGAATACATAAATCTTCAAAAGACACTTTACTTATGCGTTGTATGTTTATGAATGGTTATCATAGTTCAAAAGAATTTTATAATAGAAATCATATAACCAAAGATAATAGTTTAGCAAATGCTTTAAATTATGAAACAACTAATATAAAAGCTTATCTAAAATTAAAAGAAATATTCAATATTGATGATGAGTTATTTTTAAAAATATTAGAAAAATTGGAGAAAAAATAAAATGGAAAATAACATTAAATACGATATCAATATTTATGGTGATTTAATGATTATTGATAATGAAAAACAAAATATTAAAATAGTTGAAGTGCCAAATATTAAGAAATTATTTAATGAAAAACAACAACTTATTAAATTTCTTAAAGATAAGATAAAAGAATATGAAGTAGTTCCTTCCGATATAAATGAATTAGATTATAATTGTTTAGTTGGAAAATATATAGCACTTCAAGAAATCCTAGATTTTGTTAATAAAGGTGGTAAAGATGAGTGAAGAAGAAGCAGTAAAAATATTACAATATAAAGTTAATAATGTTAACAATGATGTTTACATTGGTGAATTAGATAAGCAAAATATAGAAGCAATAAAAGTATTATTAAAATTTATCGAACAATTACAACAACAAAACGAAGAATTAAAAAGAAAATTAAATTGGATAGCTTTTGGTGATGATAGCGAATTAGCATTAAGATATTTGAGAAAAATAGGTTATGTTGATTTTGATGATGAAAGAAAATACTATATAAACAAGCATAATAATGAACCATTTTTTTTAGATGAAGAAGAAGAAAAAAAATACTATTTAAAAGATGAAGAGCTAGATGAGTATACGAAACAACTAGAACAAAAAAATAAAGAATATCAAGAAACATACAAAGATGTTCGGGAAGAAATAAAAGATTATAAACACCAATTAGAAGAAAAAGACAAGATTATTGATGAGGCAATAGAATATATAAACCAACAAATATTTGATATGACTGTAGTTGGAAATGGTACATTAAGTTTAGATAGATTATTAGAAATATTAGAAAGAGGTAAAAATGGAAAACTTATTAAATGAAACTAAAGAAATTTTAAAAGAAAATAATAAAAAAATTGAAGATATTAAATGGATTGGTTGTAAAAATTTTTATGTAGACACAGAAGACTTTATAAAATTATCGGATACTTTTTACGATGCTGATTATGGTTCTCCGAAAGTTGCAGAAGATTTATTGATTGTAGGCGATAATTGGTGGCTAGAAAGGCATGAATATGATGGTGCGGAATGGTGGGAATATAAAAGTATACCAATAAAACCCCAAAGAGAAGAAAAAATAAAAGCATTGACAATAGAACAAGCTGATAGTTTAGGATTTGATGTTTCATGTGGCTGGGAAAATTTAACTAGGATAAATAATTTAGATAAGGAAGTGAAATAAAATGAAATTAGAAAAAGAAGTTAGAATTAGCGAAATTACAAGATGCCCTTATTATCAACCAAGATTAGATGATTCATTTAAAATAACTTTAGACAATGATAATTTAAGTGAAAATGAGTATGAAAAGTTGTGTAAAATTAGCAAAAGTAAAAAAATAAAGTTAACTTTAGAAATACCAGAACCAATACTTGATGATGCCGAAAGAAAATATCTAAGTGGTGTTATTAGACCTTTTAGAGATAGAATTAAATATATTAGAAAAAATAGATTTTCAACTGGTAGAGAATTTATTTGGATTCAAACAAAAGATGATGAAACAATGACTATATTTCCATTCGAACAAAATACAATGTATAAAGGTATGGAACTAGACAAAGAATATAGCTTGAAGGACTTGGAATTATGAAAGAAACTATTGGAATTGATTATGTAAAAGAATATTTAAGATTATCTATAGAAAATACTAATTTAAGAAAAACGAATGAAGAATTAAAAGAAACTATATTAGCTATGGCTAAAACATATGTTATAATCGATAAATTAAATGATATTATCAGAGACATTGATAGAGAATTAAAAATATTAAATAAGAAAAAATAATTAGGAGATTAGTATGGTATATATAAAATTAGCAATTACAATTATAATGCTCATATTATTAATTATTCAAATAGTTTGCCTTTTTCATAATGAACCGAGAAAAGCAATAATTTTATGTTTAATAATAAATGTTTTAAATTTAATAAATCAATTTATAAAATAGGAGATGAATAAAATGACTAAAGAGGAATTTATAGCTAAATTGCAAATGGTTTATTTTGGAGATAGGAATGTTTTTAATGAACTAGTATCTGCTTATAATGATCTACAAAAACGAATTGATAAGGCAATAGAATATAATACAATCATTTCAAATAGCGATTATGTATACAGCCAAGATGAAGTTGCAAATAAAAATTTATCAATTTTACAAGGTGAGGAAGTAAAGTAAATATGTTAAAAATAAAAGATAATGTGGATTTAAAAGAATTAGAAAAGTTTGGTTATTTAATGGGTGAAGAAACAATTAATGTGTCTTTTAATAGTTATGGAAAAGTTTTTGAAGTTGAAAATCAATTAATTGATGTGGTAGAAATTAATAAAAAGACTAAAGAAATAGAACTTTCAAGAACAACAAAAAATGGTTTTAGAAGTATAGTATATAATGATGATAAAAAGTTATGTAATTATATAAAAGATTTAATAAAAGCAAATTTAGTCGAGAAAGTAGATGATTAAATGATATTACGCAAATGGAATTATAAAAAACATAAATATGATCTTTATGAAGTGCCAGATAACTGGAATTGTAAAACATATAGTGATGATATGAAGGAAATGGTTAATTGCCCACACTGTGGCAAAGAACTAGAATTCGGTAATTGCTATATTTCATTAGAATTTCATGCTCCGTTTTGTGGTTTTGGATACGCAGTATGTAGTGATTGTTATGAAAAAGAGTGGAAAAGGAGGAACAAATATAAAAAATAAACAATGAATATATTAGAAAAAATAGTAGAAGTGTCTAAAATTTTGGATGAAGTAGATAAGTTTGATAATAATATATCTGATAAAATGCTAGAATACAATTATAAATTATCGGACTTATATCATTATATAGAAAATAACAATATGGATAATAAAAAATGTTACAGAATATGTCGAGAATTTAAAAAAGTATTAAAAGAGCGTCGAGAATTTAAAAATAATGTTGAGATAATGAACGAATATAAGCAATTAAAATTAAAATTAACAAGTGGAATTGAAAACAGACAATTATTGTTATCAAGTTTAGGCAAAAGGGTTAAAAGCTTAAATATGCCTTACAAAAATAGAATATACACAGAAGAAGAATTAAAAGAAATAATGGAAGGGTGAAAAATATGATAAAAAAAGAAATATATCCAAAAACGAAAAGATTAAGTTGTAGTGGAGATAAAGTATACATTACTGAAAAATTAGATGGAAGTAATATGTGAATTTTCAAAAAAGAAAATGTTATTTATATAGCACAGAGGAAAAATATATTTTCCATCGATGAATTAGAAGATGTAAAAGATATTCTTTATAAAGGACTTTATGAATGGATTAAAGCAAACAAAGATATATTAAACGATATTCACGAAGGCAGTGTTATTTGTGGTGAATGGCTTGGAATGGGTTGTCTAAAATATACTATTGATGAATTTGATAAAAAAATTTATATGTTTGCTAAAGCTAATATAGATGAAGAATTTAATTTGTATAATTTAATGTATGATCATAATTTATTTAAATATGTGTTTGATAGTCAAGAAATTCCTAACTTTATTGGAATAGTACCAGAAGTAGCTGAATTAAATATTTTACCAACTAAAGAACATTTGGATAGTATATATAAAAAATATTGTGAAAAAGTTAAGAGAAATGTTGAAGGATTTGTTATTAATTATAGAAATTTTATTCAAAAATATGTAAGAATGAAAAACGGTAAATTACAAGAACATTTTGATAGAGGTGATTAAAAATAATGGAGGACTAGCATGATATCAGGAAAAGAATTAGCTTTAGATGAAGTATTAAGGGAAATGACTAAATTAAAATATCGTGCTTTAGAATTGGCTGATAAATTAAAAATTGGCTTTTTTGAAATAAGAGCTATAACATATAAAGAAATAATCTCAAGCACGAATTATAGAGGAGATTTAATGTTAAATAGAATGATCAAAGCCGATGGTACTAGAGAAGAATTTGAAGCAGTTAGAGAATCGTATAATGCATATAGAGAAGTAGCGATAAACAAGATAGGAGAAATGTTAGAAACAAAAACAAAAGGGGAATGTATTGTATATTTTAGAGATAATCTTCATTGGAAATGGGATGAAATCGCAAGAATGTTTATGTTAAGTAAAAAACAATGTAAAAGATTGTATGATAAAGAAAAATTAAAAAATGTCTCATAATGTCTCACAATGTCCTATTTTTTTGGGGTAATATGATATTATGAGATAATTATAAATAAATTATCTTATAGGTCAAATCCCCTGATACTTAGTAACTTATAAGCTACTAACACTATCTTAATTGGTAGTGTACTGGTAATGTAGGAAATCAACCTATATGTATGGCTATGAAGCATTTGAAAGAGCCCGAGATTTGCAATATCGTGTTTTAGTAAAGATTTAATAGTGGGAGGCTAACGAAACCTAATATGTACATATATATTATCGGTACAGTATCAATTAAAAGGTACTACCAATGGGGATAAAGAGCATAGAAATATGTTCTTTTTTATTAACCTTTAAGGGTGTGGCTTGCCAAAAGGCAAGACATCAAAAAACCACTCGTTAGACGAGTGGAATTT
>CANRQF010000018.1 GCA_947632715.1 uncultured Bacilli bacterium
AATAAAAATCATCATAAAGCCTTATAAATACTAGGCTAATTGATGATTTTTTGCTTCCACAAGTGCGAAACTCGGGTCTTGTTAGAGGACATATTAGTTACCGGACAAATTTGATTTATATTGTCATAATTAAATTGGTGGTTATTTGTGGTATATAAAAGAGAATTTAAATTTGATGATGATATTAGAAAAAAGATTTCCTTAAATATTAAAAAATATCGTGAGCTTAATGGTATTACCCAAGAACAACTTGCTCTAGATATTGGTAAATCTTATGATTTTACAAGAAGATTAGAATTTAAAAAAGGTGAAATTGGTTGTTCAATAGATACACTATACAAAATTTCTGTAGTATTAAATACTAGAATAGACAAATTTTTTGAATAAAAAAAAGCTAAATAAATCAAAATTATTTAACTTTTTTATTTGGGTTCTTTGCTATAAATTTTACTTTTACACCTTTAACAGTAGCAAATTGTTTTTTTACACCTTTAGGTAAATTCTTTTTATAAACTTTCATTAAACTCACTCCTCGCCCGTAATTATAACACACTTTTTAAAAATATGATATACTTTAATATAATTCATTACATATTCCTTGTTCTGGACGATAAAAGCAATGATTTTTATATCTACCTGCTAGGGGTTGACTATACCAAGTATTTTGACAAGTATTATTACCGGGAGCATAGAACCATAAAGCATGAGTTGCAGGATAATAATATTCTCCTCTTAATACTCTTTCAGCAAGTCTTTTTTCATTGGTTGTTGGACTAGCTTGAAAAAGCGAACCATTTATACCAGAAAATTGATTCTTTTGATATATAGCATCCGTTATAGAATCAATATCTTTAAAAGTATAACAATTAGCTATTACTCTATTTACAACAACATTACCAACCATAAGCATACCTAACTCACCTTCATTTAGAGCTTCAGCACGCATAATTCTTGCTAATAAATCAAGTTCTTTAGTTGTATAATTAATAAGCATTTAAACCACCTATTTCATATTATGCTAGTATTTTAAAATTATTTATGTTATAATTTATTTGTGCCTTTTTAGGGGATTAGTTAAATGGTATAATAGGAGTCTCCAAAACTTTAGTTGGGAGTTCGATTCTCTCATCCCCTGCCATTTGATTATATCGAGTTGTACTCGTTTATTTAATTAACCGATTTGATATCGGTTTTTTCATGTAGAAGTTACCGCAATTTTGCTACATTCTTTATTAAAAATTACTTTTATAACATACAAATATAACATACAAAAATTTAGGCAATTTTGATATAATATTAATGAGGTGACTATCATGTCTTTATCTAAAATAAATAAAAAAATAACAAAAGAATATTTACAGCAACCAGAAAATCTATATTTTGAAAGAAAGTCTGGGAAAACAGATTTAAAAATAGTTGCTAACGAAGTGATGGCTTTAGCTAATGCTCTAGGCGGAATAGTTGCACTAGGAATTACAGACAAAGGAACTATTGAAGGAATTAATAAATATGGAATAAATAAGTTAAATGAAGCTCAAAAAATAGTTTCAGCATATTTAAAGCCAACACCAATATATAATTGTGAAATAATAGAAATTAATAATTCTAAAAATGAAATAGATAATATAATTTTATATCATGTAGAACCATCTATGAATAAAGTAATAAGAAATGTTAAAGATGAGGTTTATTGTAGACAAGGTGATTCATCAATTAAACTTACCTATGATCAAATTAAAAGTTTAGAATATGATAGAAATGAAACTAATTTTGAAAATCAAATTGTTTGGGATTCAAATATTGATGATATTGATACAGAAGTTGTAAATATTTTTAAGGAAAAACTAAATACACAAGATACTGATATTTCAGTATTAAAAGCAAGAGGATACATAAGAGATATAAAAGGAGAATTAAAATTTACTAATGCAGGTATGCTTTTATTTGGCAAAAACCCATCAATATATTTTCCTTCTGCTCGTTTAAGAGTAATTAAATTTGAAGGCAATGATTTTCAAATTGGAACTTCAATGAATGTAATAAAAGAAAAAACATTTGATAAAAATTTATATAGAATCTTAAATGAAGCTAGGGAATTTATCAATTCACAATTAAGGGAATTTAGTTATCTAAACTCAAATGGTATTTTTGAAAAACACCTTGAGTACCCTGAGTTTGCTTGGTATGAAGGAATTGTGAATGCTGTAACTCATAGGGACTATTCCAATAGTGGTGAACAAATAATAGTAAAAATATTTAATAATAGAATGGAAATATCTTCACCTGGAAAACTTAGTGGATTTGTCACATTACAAACAATGAAAGTTAAGTGATATTCAAGAAATCCTCAAATAGCGAGAGCATTAGCTGAATTCGGCATTGTAAGAGAATTAAATGAAGGTGTTAAAAGAATTTATAAAGAGATGAATGATTATAATTTAAAAGATCCAGAATATTCAGAGCCAGATATGAATTCAGTATTACTTGTTTTAGAAAACGATATAGAAAAACGCTCTAATGTTAATTGTACATTATTAAATGATACTTTAAAAAACATTTGGAATAAATTGACATACCCTGAACAAAAAGCACTAGAATTTATCATTAATAATAATGGGGCAACTAGAGAAGAAATTAGTAATATAATAGGTAGAAGCAAAACTACCGCGGTTACATTACTTAATAGATTAATAGAAAAAAAATTAATTATATGGACAGGTACTACAAAAAATGATGCATATGGTAAATATGTAATTAAAAATAATTAATTTGAACACCTCTGAACACAATTGAACACCTCTGAACACGATTGAACACCTCTGAACACGGTTGAACGATTTTAACTAGTTCTTATCAATTATAGACAAACAAATTAAATTATACTAAGCATAATAGTTAGATATTTATTTCTTATAAATTATTATTTTATTATTAATCAAAAACTGTCTCCAAAACTTTAGTTGGGAGTTCGATTCTCTCATCCCCTGCCATTTGATTATAAGGTTCTAAACCTTTTAATACATATTGAACTCGATTAATAATCGGTTCTTTTTTTATAGTATACAAAATCACAATCATAAAAGCCAAAGATTTAAACTCTTTGGCTATGTTTTTTAATTAAATATTCTTTCTAATCCTTTAACAATCTCAATAACTAAATTACTTGATTTACTTTCTAATACTAATCTTTTACCTAATGTTATATCATCAGTAATAATATTATCAACATTAAGTTTAATCATATCATTTATGCCTTCACTTGTATTAATAGTCCATCCATAAATTTGTTTACCATTCTCATGTAATTCCTTAACCATTTTTTTAGAAATACTTGATGCTTCAATACTAAAATAATCAGCATCTTTAAATTGTAATAAATCTCCATAGGCAAGACTCATAACATAAACCGTAATAATATCTTTATCTACTTTTTTAACATTTTCTAAAACACTATATATTTGTGATGTAACAACGCATTCACTAGCAAAATCATTATCTTTAATAATCTCTACTACTTCTTTTTCAAAATCCGTTTCATTACCAGTTGGTTTTAATTCAATATTAAGTTTCATATTATTATCTTTAGCCCATTTAATTACATCTTCAAGTAAAGGTATTTTTTCGCCTTTAAATTTTTCATCTTTCCAACTACCGGCATCATATTCTTTTATTTCATCATATGTAGCTTCCCAAGTATTTTTATTTACTCCTGTAGTTCTTCTAAAGTTAGTATCATGCATAACAATTATTTTATGATCTTTCGTTTGTTGAACATCTAATTCAATCCAATCAGCTCCTAGTTCTTTTGCCCCAATAAAGGCAGCTAACGTATTTTCTGGATAAACACTACTTGCTCCCCTATGAGCGGTAATTTCCATATTCTTTATATATTCAATATTTAAATTATATTTACCCTTCTCTACGCCATAAATAAGTATTACACTTGATATAAAAGCGATAAATATGAAAATAATAACAATAAATTGCCATTTACCTTTAGAAATCATTTTATCTACTTTTTTAAAGTTAATATGTCTTATTTCTTCTTTATTTTCATCCTTATGTTTATAAAATAATGTACTAATTATGGCATAACCAATTGATATTCCTAAAATCATATATATAATTAAAGTTATAAAAATAAATACTACTACTATACTTATTAATATAGAATTAAAGATAACAATATTTTTCAATAGTTTATTTAATAAAGCAATTGTAATTATTCCTAATATTATAAATAAAACATATACAACAAATAATAATACTTCTACCCCAAATATCTTAAATAGATCTTTTAAATGATTTTTCTTACTTAATTTACTACTACTAATATGAGCATTTTTAAATTTTTTATCTTCTAAGAAATAATAATGTAGTGTATATAACCATTTTAATAATAAGAATAATAAAGCAATTGATACTAAGATAAATAATATAGATAAAAGTTGATTGTTATTAATATAATCCATAATAAATTCTGGAATCTTTATCGAAGTTATTACACCAGTACCTACCCCAATATTTAAAAAAGGAATTAAGAATAGGACTAAGATAAGCATCCCAAAATTTTTAGGATAAAATATTTTTAATGATTTTTTAAAAGACAAACTAACTGCTTCTTTTAATGATATTTTCTTATCTTGAAAACTAGCATCAAATAAAATAATTATGGTACCAATATCAAAAATTGTATAAAAACCAATTAATAATAATAAAATGAGTAAAGAAATTAAAGTAATTGGCTTCGTGATAAAACTAACAGCATTTTCAAAAGTTAAATAACTAAAACCAGTTAAATGCATAATAAATTTAAAACCATTTAAGAATAAAGGCATAAATATTAATAAAGTTAAAATCTTAAATATAAATTCAAATTTTATAACTTGCCATAAATTTTTTGTTAATATCTTTTTAAAATTTTTGAACATATTAATCACTCCAAACATATTTTAACATTTCTAATAATTCATAACAATCAAAATAACACTAAATTTCCTATAATTTATTAAATATATAGTATAATAATTACAGATAGGAATATATTATGAAACAAAGAATAATTATAATTATTGTCATATTATTTTTACTAGGAGGACTTATATTGACTAAACTAAATATAAATAAAAATGTATTAAGTGATGAATCCAAACCATTATCATATAAAATAATAGATGAAACAGAAGTATGTGCTGATGCTTTAGAAAGTATTTATGAAGATAATAATTATACTTATTATTTATCATGTATAAAAAGTAATAACATATTTATAGAGTTTTCCAATGGTACAAAATATTCTTTAAAATTCGTTTTAGATAATAATCTAATAAGTATTGATGAATTAATAGATAAGGGATTAAAAGTTATTAAAATAGATAAAAATGCTACAAACGATGAATTTATTAACAGTGATGAAGATATTAATAAAGAAGATGTTATTTTAACAAAAGAAGAAATTAAAAAATATAATACTTTGATTAAAGAGAAAGCTACTATGGTATATGATATGGATATAAATAAAATTACTAAAGAAGAAATATTAAATTATATAAATAGTTATTCTTTAAATTTACCTAAGTATAATGGTAGTTATACATATACTAATGAAAATACTAAAGATATACTAAATAACAGAAATATAGATAATGTTAAGGATTTAGATAAAGCACAAAAAGGTATTGTTGTAAAGAGAGCTAATTTAAGAAGTTTTCCAACTGATAAAGCATTTTATAATAAAAAAAATGTAACTGATCATGATAGATTACAAGAAACAGAATTATTAGTAAATACACCAGTATTAATAATACATGAAAGTAAAGATAGTTTATGGTATTTTGTTATTACTCCATTTTATGTTGGCTGGGTCCATAAAGATAATATTGCCCTAGCTAATGATAGTGATTATGAATTTTTTATTAATAATGATAATTTTGGGATTATTACTGATGCTATGGTATATGAAAATGATACTATTTTAGATATGAGTGTTAAGCTTCCTTATTTAAATAATGATAACTATATTATACCTATTAAAGGTAAAGATGATTATGTATTAAAAAAAGAAATCACTATTACAAGTGATAAAATTAATAAAGGATATTTAACTTATACTAAAGAAAATCTTTATACACAAGCTAAAAAATATTTAGGTGTTAATTATAGTTGGGGTGGCAAAGATAAAGGTGTTGATTGTTCAAGCTATGTAAGTAATATTTATCGGGTTTTTGGCTTCTATTTTCCAAGAAATACCAGTGTTCAAAATACTAGTGTTGGTAAAATTATTGATTTAACAAATAAATCTATGCAAGAAAAATTAAAATTAATTGAAGAAAATGAACCAGCTCTTCTTTATCAAGATGGTCATGTTATGCTTTATATTGGTAAAGAAAATAACGAACATTATATTATTCACGCTAATGGGAGTACTATGAATGTAGCTATTACCAAGTTAGATAATTCTAGCTATCTAAATAAAATAAATAAATTAGTTTTAATTAAGTAATTATTTTCTTTTATTCTTTTTAATTTTCTTTTTTTTCTTAAATATTTTAGTAATCTCAAACTTAGGAAAAGCATTTACAATTCTAGTATATAATTTTTTATTAGTATGTAATATTTCCTTTCTCACATATTTAGTAACTTTTTCTGTATTATCTTTTTTAATGTTTTTAGCAAACTTTTTAAACTTCCATATAATTTTAAATGATATTATAATATCAATCACAAATATAATTAATGTAACTATTGAAATGATTTTTTTAATTGTCAAAGGTATCTGTAATAATAAGTTAGTGAAAAAAGGATTCAAAATATAAATGACAATTAAACAACCAATACCAAAAGGTATTAAATTTTCAACACAAATACGTCCATTAATATTTAATTTTTTATTAGAATAATCCCACCAACGAGTATTAAATATTTTTTCCAATATATAACTTGTAAAATATTCTATAATCGCACAAATAAAAATACATAAAATAAATAAGCCAAGTGGTCGATCAATGTAATGAGTTAATAACAAAGTTACTAAAATAGCACCAACACCATAAATTGGACAATAAGGGCCAATTAAAAAACCTCTATTAACAAGTTTATTAGTACATGCTAAGGTAACTATAACTTCAATTAAAAACCCTAAAAAAGAATAAATAAAAAATAAAATAATATAATCATAAATATTCATAATATCCTCTATCTAATTATATCATAATTATTTTATATTATTATAAAAAAGTATCTTTTCCAAATAAAAACCTCATTACTATATAAATAATGAGGTCATATTATTTCATATTTTTAAATTAATTGCTTTTATTGTAATAAACATAACATTTATTTTGAGTTGTTGAAGAAACTGTTACTTGGGTTCCTGATACTTGAACTGAACCGGCAGTTGGATTACTGCAATATTGAGCACTTAATGTATATCCAGTAGTTGGAACACTATTAGTTAATTGATAATTTCTTCCTTGATAAGTTACATCTGCAACTGAACTTTCAATATAAATAAGGGTATCTATATCACTCGTCATAGTTTTATCAAAATAGAATTCACAAGTTACTTTTTGTTTACTAGTTAAAGCAAATTCTCTTTTAGTTTGATCGAAAGTATAATGACAATCTCCAGAAGTTCCTCGACTACAACTAATTGATGTAGTTTTAGATACTGGGCTATAACATTTAGTGCTACCTTCAACAAATGAATAACCTACTGCAGGAACACCTAATGTCTTAACATATTTTCCATCAACTTTTTTAAATATTACAATATTAATATCACCAGCAACATCAAAATCTCCAACTGAAGCAGCAATTATAGGAATTGGTGTCTCAATATCTTCATAATATGCCATTGTAGATTTTATACTTATAATTAGTACTACTGCAAAAAATGCTATCAAACTATAAAAAGTTAATTTCTCTTTTATTGACGCTTTTTTCATTCTTTTACAAACTCTAGTCATATACTTCACTTTCCATTCTTATACATTTTCAAAATATTTCGACAATATTTTTACTATCTACTAAAATTATAATTTATACATTTTGAAATGTAAATAGAAATTAAATACTTTTTAAACAAATTGTAAAGTATTTTACACATTAATATAAAATATGTATCTAAATTTGTCATATTGTTTAATAAAGGAGGGATATTTTGCAATTTTTACCTAAAAATATTCCTCCTAAGGTATTTACAGCTAGTGCGGTGGTTGTAGCTTATATACTTTTAGATGATACTTCTGCAAATGAACAAAACGCTTTAGGAAACTGGCTTATGTTGGTAGCCCAAGTATTATGTACAAATGCTGCATATAAACAATTTCAACAAGGATTTAATAGTACTCAAAATGGAGTTGTAACTAATGGTAATATTAATAATAACAATTCTAACCAAAGCAATGAAGATACTATTAGAATGTTAACAAAAATGGTTAATGCTTTAAATCAAGAAATTAATGACATAAAAAATAAACTATAACAATAGTTTATTAACGGATTATTCATTATCAATATCATCTATTTCTTTATATTTATATAAAATTGATGGTCTATGCCCTTCTCCTGTTTTTACTTCATCGGTAGAAACAACTTTATTAGCAATAGTTCTTCTAAATGCTGGATCCAATAATTTTTTATTTAGGATTACTTCGTATACTTGTTGTAATTCCCCTAATGTAAATTTTGGTGGCATCATATTAAATACTATATCAGTTATTTCTAATTCACTCTTTAAACGATTTATACCTTCCATAATAATTAAAGGATGATCAAATGCTAAAAAGTCATTACTTATAATTTTATATTTAAATTCAGAATCTTTATTATTTTTTTCTAAAGTTATTGTAAATTGCTCTTCGCCATTATCAAAATCAATTATAATTTGATTATTTTTATCTAAAATATTTATATCAAACCAAGAAGCATTTTTTGTAAAAGTTGTATTTAAACTATTTTTATCGATTAAAGTTAGATAAGCAGTACTTATAATTCTATTTAATGGACTTCTATCCACAGAATCAAAAGTATATAACTGCTCTTGATAATATGTTGATGAATTCAAACCATATGTTACAATTTCTCTTGCAACATTTTCAGTTGTCTCATCATGTCTTATGGTTCTACCTGGTAAGCACCATAAATTTTTATAAGGATATTTATCTCTTTTTATTAATAATATCGATAGTTCTTTTTTAGATAATTTTCTATAATTATCTATATATTTGTTTGATATACTTAAAATTACTAACTCACTTGCAACATAAATATTAGAGTCTACTATATTATCATTTATTTCACTATTATTCATTTATCTAACCTCTTATTACTAAAAAAATCATAGTAAAATATTTATATTTTGTCAATACTCTTCTTATCAAAAAATTAAAAACATAATAAGGATTTATATTATAAAAATTGTCTTAAATAAATGTTAAGATTTTTTAGAAATGTCCCATTATTAATATTATGAATTTATTGATAGTTCCTCATTGACAATAGGAACCCAGTAACAATTCTTATAGAATTTGTAATATCTTAAAAATAAGATATTACAATAAGTATGACGAATTATTACTGCCTATTATCAATGATTTGCCTATCAATAAATATTTGTATATTGTCATAAAAAATGTGACATTTTAAAAAAATCTTTATGTGACATTTTAAAAAAGGATTAACAAATTGTCTTAAATAAATTGACACGAAAAAAAATATTTGCTATAATACGTTGTTGTTCATGCAAAGGGGGACTTAAAATGAGTGAATTAGAAATATTACAATTAAATATGAAAAATAATGCTTTTGATCAAATCATAATTAGTATTTTTAAAATGCAAAGAGATATTTTAGGATTTTCAAAATTAATTAATACAATAGATATAGATGAAGAATTAATGTTATTTTCAAAATCAGATTTAAATATTTTAATAAGAAATATTAACAATCAATTATCCTTCTTAAAAATTGCTGTTGAAAAAGAAGAATCTGATAAAATTGAAAATGTTAAAAATATAATTGTCAATACTGAATATAATAGTTCTACGTATAATATTAATGATGATACTCCTTATTGGGAAGATGCTAGTTATTTATATGAAGGTATAAAAAGATTTAATGACAGAATTACTAACATTCATAATACCACTCTAGCTAATATGTCTGCTAAAACTTATACTAGTTATTTAACATATCAAAATGTCAGTAAACATGAATTAAAAAGTGTTTTGACTCCTAACATAATTAATTTTGAAACAAATAATTTATCCTTGAGAGAAGCAAGAAATATTTTTTATCACAATTTAAATAATGCTATTATATCTCTATATGATTTATGTACACTAATCAATACAATAATTGAACAATTAACAAAAGATTCTAATTATAATATTAAACACAATAGTAATTTTGCAGATTATACAAGACTACGTGTACTTCAACATCAAATGGCTAATATTACTGAAGATTACCAAAGTGACTTATATGTAAAAAATAACTTATATAATAAATAAAAGCCCTTTAATGGGTTTTTGTTTTATAAAATAATAATTTAAGGAGAAATGCAAAATAATGAATAAAGACATACAATTTGAAAAGAATGATATTATTTTTAATTATAGAGTTGCCATAATTATAAGAAATGATAAAAAAATATTAGTACAAAACGATGATAGAGCTAATCATTATACTTTGCCAGGTGGAAGATGTGAATTAGCTGAAAATTCTATCAACACTGGAATAAGAGAATTTAAAGAAGAAACAGGAATTGACATTACATTAAAAAAGAAAATTGGTATTTTAGAAAATTTCTTTACTTCAAATTTTAATGGCAAAAAATATCATGAAATATTAATGATTCATGAATATGCATTTAATGATGATAATTTTTATAACAAGTCATTAATAACAAATATTGAAAAAAAGAAGAAAGAACATTTATCTTATATTTGGTTAAGTATTGATGTATTAAAAAAACTAAATTTTAAACCTGAAATTATTTTAGATATGCTAGAAAGCAAAGAATTTCAACATTATATAGCAGATTAAGTAAAGGTTTAATGCAAAGAAAAAATCCCGATATAGGGATTTTTTTAATAATCTAACTGGTGGCTCCAGCGGGAATTGAACCAGCGACACAAGGATTTTCAGTCCTCTGCTCTACCGACTGAGCTATGAAGCCAAATGGCGGTTCGTACGGGATTCGAACCCGTGATCTTCTGCGTGACAGGCAGACGTCATAGGCCTCTAGACTAACGAACCATGGTTGCGGGAGAAGGATTTGAACCTTCGACCTTCGGGTTATGAGCCCGACGAGCTACCAAACTGCTACCATCCCGCGATAATGTCACGCCTTTTAAAAATGGCGGAGGAAAAGGGATTCGAACCCCTGCGCCGGTTACCCGACCTTCCGGTTTTCAAGACCGGTCCCTTCAACCAGACTTGGGTATTCCTCCATTTCCAAAGAACAAGTAGATTATACCACATAAGAAAACTATATGTCAACAATAATAAGGTAAAAATAAGATTAAAAAATTATTAAAAAAGACTTGCAATTATTATAAAAACATATTATAATCAATATTGTCTTAAGTAATTAAGATGTGCCTTGCCCAAGTGGCGGAATAGGTAGACGCACAGGACTTAAAATCCTGCGAGATTCAACCCTCGTGCCGGTTCAAGTCCGGCCTTGGGCACCATTTTGATTTAAAAGCTCTCTTAATTAGAGAGTTTTTATATTATATTAATTACAACATTTAAAATATTTATATATTCATAAATAAATAAATAAATAATAAAGATTAAAAAAACAGAAAATTCTGCTTTTTTATTTTTTATTTTGGCTTTTATAATATTCCATTTGATCCCTTATCCACTTATCTAAATTCTCTTTTAAAGGTAAAAACCCTCTCCTTGTTTCTTTTATTGGATTATTATCATTATTCGCTTTATAATTTATATTTTTAATTGAAAGCTTAAGATGGAGATTTTCTTCATCAACTTCTAAAATTTGACAATAAATAGTTTCTCCAATTTTCACAAACTCATGAACATCTTTAACATAATCAGATGATACTTCAGATATATGTATTAATCCATCATACCATGGATCAATATTAACAAAAATGCCATATTTTTCTATACCAGTTACCTGTCCTTTAATTATATCGCCAACTTTATACTCTTCTGTCATAATAAAACTCCTATCAATAGTATAACACGATTTTCATTTACATACAAAGAATTGTAATTTATAATATAAATGTGATTTTATGAAAAGCGGAGATATTGAAAAAAAAATAAATGAAATAATTGATAATATTAGACCATATTTAAATATGGATGGTAGCGATATAGAATTCATCAAATATGAAGACAACTATCTCTATCTAAAAATAATTGGCAATTGCAACAATTGTATTCTTAAAGATGAAGAAATAGACAATGGATTATTAACAATGTTTCAAGAAGAAATACCAGAAATAAAAGGAATTATAAATGTACCACTATAATTCTTTTTTTATAATCCAATCTATTCTTTCTAAATTTGTATACTTACTAATTTCAAAATAAGCTTTTTTTAAAAATAATTCATATTCATTAATTTTATTAACTATGCTAATCAGTTTATTTTCATCCCCATTATTGTTTATAATATCTTCATAAGCATCAAAATAATAAGTTGGATATAAAAGTCTTGCATACAACATATGATAACTATATGATGATAATTTTTTTATTTTCAAATAAGTTACTAAATCTAAGAAACTATCTTCATTGTTAAAAAATTCTACTTTTAAATACTCAGCAACATCTCTTACTTCTAAATCAAAAATAAAACTCAAAGGATTTAAATAATTTAAATTAGTATTAGGATAAAATATTCTTCGATGCGATAATGTTATATTATCAAAATTGCTAATGCCAATAACTTTATTTATTTTATTAACATACTCAATAGCATTTTCAGCTAAGCCAATATAATAACTAAGTGAATTAAGCACAATTGTTTTATCTTTTCCTAACTCATTAATTTGATATTCAAAGTAATCTACTTTTTTACTCCATAATAATCCCCAATTATTACGATATAACTTACTATTAGCTTTATTTAATTTTAATCTTTCTAAATTTTCACACAAAGAAATAAAATTAATTATTTCATCTTTTTTAACATTTAATTTAAGCATTATATAGTAATTTTCAGCAACTTTAGTTAATATTTTTCCCTCCCTATTAATTAAAATATCTGGTACTCTAAATCCTTTATATTTAAGTTCATATTGAATATTCAAAATATCTTTTAATTCCTCTTCAGTTCTATTAAAAAACACAAAATAATATTCTTCATTTTTATAAATGAAGGATACATAATTAGTATTTTCAGAAATTTCAATTAAATCAATATTGTAATAATAATTAATTATCTCTTTCATAATCTATTAAATTATATGAAAAAAACTAAGTTTATAACTTAGTTTTTGTTATTATTTTTCTAATTTTTGAACTAAAGCATCAAACATATTTTCACAAGCTTGCATAAATGCTTCTTTTTGTTCTTTATATTTATCTTCAAGGCCATTTATACCAACATTACTAGGTGTTACATCATTAGGAACATGATTTTCAAAATTATTCATATTTGAATCAACTGATGTAACATTTGAAGTTGATTCTGGAGCAATAGGATTTGCCATATTATTTACCATCATTGGATCTGGTGTCATAACATTTGTTCCTTGATTCATTTGAGGTTCAATTGGCGCATTTGGCATCATAACTTGTGATTCGAAAGTTCCCATTGGCATTACCACTGGTCCACCTTCAGGACTAACTCCTTCAGTAACTTCTTGTCCAACATTTGGTGTTACCATAGATGTATCCATTACTTGACTTCCAGGATTTGGTATATTTGGATCAATTACTCCAATTGGTTCACTTGGCATTCCAGAAACAACTGGAATATCCATATTAGGACTTTCAGGAGCAGGATTTACCATTGGTTCAGCATTTCCTACTTGAACTGGTGCTACTGGTGTTTCAACTGCCATAGGATTAATTGGAGTCTCCGGAGCAGGAATATTAGCAACATCTGGTGTACTTGGTGCATCCATTACTTGACTTCCCGGAATTGGTTCAGTATTAACATTAGGATTTATAACTTGTGGTTCTGGTGTAGGTATATCCATTGCATTACTAACAAGATTTACATTTGCCGGTTCTACACTTGGATTTATTGTATTAACTTGTTCATTTTTTGGAATTTCAACTGCCATAGGATTAGTTGGAACATCAGGTGCTGGAATATTGGCAATATTTGGAGTAACATCCGGAACAACATTTTGAGTAGCATCTGGTGCTACTGGTGTATCGAAAGGAACATTTGGCGTAATTACTTGACTATCCATAACAGGATTATTAACATTTTCAGCACCTATAATTTGTGATGCTACAGGTGTTGGTTGTGGAACTTCTTGATTCATCACTGGTGATGACACTTGTGGTTCCATTGGAGCTACAGGAGTTTCAGGTACTACTTGAGAATTCACAGGTTCAACATTTGGAGTTGATACTTGAGGTTGTTCTGCACTTTGTGGTTCAGAAGTATTCATATTCATTTCACTGCCAACTGGAGCTTCCATTTCTACTACAGCATCAGGATTATAAGATTCTCTCAATGCATCAAATGAAGGTACAGGTAAAGTAAGTTGAGTATAATAAATATCATCAGCTTGTAACTCGTTTGGTAACTTAATATATTGAACAGTTTGACCAGCAATAATATTTTTCAAATATTCTTTGGCAACTTGCCATTCATTTTGATCAACAATTTTTATTAACTTATTTTGATCTAACTTACATACTAAAATAATAGGAAGTCCCATAGATCCATTTAATTCGTTATCTAAAATTACATATTCTGATTCATTAGCTTTAAACGCACTTAATAATGGCTTCTCTACCTTTCCACCAGAAGCTAAATTTAATTTAATTTTACCCATCTTTGTCAATCCCTTCATCTACTATATTCATTATTATAACAAAATATACTATATTTTTCAATCATTGTTTTTAGCTTTTTTTATCTTTTTTAAAATAAAATGTTTACATCCATAAGCACACATATTTTCAATATAATTTTCTACATTTTTTATATCATTATGTTCTTTAACATTTTTATTATTACTTTCGTAAAAACCTTTTAATCTAACTTTACCATAAGCAAAATCACCAACTATGTAATCAAAGGTATCATAATAGTCAGTAACATATTCATTTAAATCTATAGTTTTAACCATATCACCATAATCTTTAACCACTTCATATTCATTATCTCTAATTTTTACGTCCATATAATCCTCTCTATGTTAGAAAGCTAACAACTGTAATAACCATTATGGTAGTTACAATAACACTCATAATAAGTAGAATATCTACATAACCATTTCCCGTAGTAAGTAATCTTCTACTCTTATTTATTTCATTTAGCTTTTCATTCAATATATTCTCTTTATTCATGGTATTATCTTTTATATCAAAAGCTTGATAAATTTGTTTATTTAAACTTTGAATTTGCGAATTACTCATTTTACTTAAATCGTTTATTCCAATATTAAATTCTCTATAGACATTAAAATTTAATAATTCTTTCTTTTCTTTGCTATCCTTACCTTGAATCGCACTCTTTTCCTTATAATATTTTGCCACTTCATAAATATCAGATGCATATTGATAATTAATTGATTGTCTTAAAACATTTGAAGTACCTGGAGTATATAACAAATCAAAAAATAATTTTTGCTCACTTTCTGAAACACCATAATTAACTCTTTTCAAAGTAAACAAATCAATTATTTCTTTTTGAATTTCTATAAAATAAATATTCTCTTCTTTTTCTACACCATTTTTATTTTTTTCTTCTATTTTCAAATAACCATCAATCAATCTTTTAAGATTATTGATTTTTTCTAGATTTGATCCATATTTCATTAAATTGATATTTAAAGCTTCTTCATCATTCATATGATATGGATTAATAATATCAAGTTCACCATAAATACTTATTAAAAGTCTAATAACCACTACTAAAAATGAGTTATATAAAATACTCTCAGGTTTATCTTTACTTTTTAAATAATCCGCTATTGCTTGATCAATTGCCTTATTTATAAAATATGTTCCCACACTCTCACCCTAATTATAGTATAACACACTATTTAATTTAGGGGAAGATTAAAAACATTGCTACTTGCATCGTATTCACTACCATAGATAGATGGAACACTCCCATTTATAATTAAAGCTCCAATTAATATATCATAAGTTAATTTATCATTATTTTTTTTAACTGGTGTAATCAAAGTTTTTTTCATTTCCACTGTAATATATATTTCTAAAAGAGCATTATTAAAACCATAACTTATTACTTTAGTTTTGATATTTGTTAATAAATTTTCATTAAAATTGATACCTATCGGTATTTTAGGTCCAAAATTGTTAATAAAAATATTTGAACTATATATAAATAAAGGACTATTAAATACTAAATGACCATTTTTACTTTCTAAATATTTATCATAATTGATAACATCTATTTTACCATTTTCAAAATCTTCAATTCCTTGTTTTAACACTTCAGTTACTTTACTTAATACTCTATAAGTTTTTTCTATATCATATTGAACAGTTAATATTTCTCCTCTACTATTTTTAGTAATAATTAATAGATCATTAACATTTTCTTTATTAATAATATCTTCCGTAATCATTTCATTAAAAAATCGATATATAATTTTATCTATTTTTTCGTTAACTACAATTATAATCTTTTGACTTGCTTTTTTAGTATAGATATTAAAAATTAAAATAGATAATATTAAAGAACAAAAAAATACAACAACTATTTTCATTATTGTATTTTTTTTCTTTATATTTCTTAATTTTAATCTTTTCATATTATATTTTATGAAAAGAATAATGCTTTTATTATTAATACCAACCCAATTATAAAAATAATAGATACAATGACAATAGCAATTTTAATAAAAGTATTACCATTATTTATTTCTTTGGCAAAATCGGCATCATCATCAAAATCTTTTTTTACTAAAGCATTAGAAGATGTATAAAAAGAATCCATTAACTTCGTTTTTTCTAATTCATCAGTGCTATCTTTATCATCTTCAGTATCTTCTAAATTCTCTAAATCTTCTGTTTCTTCTTTTTCATTTTTCTTTTCAGTTGTATTTTCTAACAATTTATTATCAGTATCATCTATTTTTAGATTTGACTCTGTATTATCTTCTGTCTCCTCTTTTAAACCTTCAAGGACTTCGGTATTATCATCGCCCTTTAAATCACTTAATAAATCTAAATCTATATTATTTTTAGAATTTTTCTCATTAAAGGCAATTGTATTAACTAAAGATTCAATTTCATTATTTTTTTTACTAGTAATATCATCTTTATTTTCTTCTTCTTTTTTAATTGATAGACTATTTAAAATATCATATTGGGTATTTCTTAATTTTTTTAATCTTTCTTCTTCATAATTTTCTTTTTTGTTTTCCTTTGCTTTTTCTAGTACAACATTTATATCATATTCTTTAGTAATTTCTTTTTCTTCTTCTATTTCTTCATCATTTTCTAAACGAATGCTCTTTCTTTTTGGAACTTCATTATACTTAGTATCTAATATCTTTTTTATCTTTTCAACATCAATTTCTGCTTTTGTTTCTCCAAGTATCGTACTATTACTTTTTACTTCATAATTATCAAGTTCATTTTTACTTATTTCTTTATATAATTCTTCATTTTTTTTAGATCTTGATATAGTTAACTCTTCGTCTTCGTTATAATATTTATTCATACGTGTATCCATAGTAACACCTCTATCATAATAATAACATACAATATAATTATTTGAAAGTTAAATAATTATACTTGACATTTTTTTAAAAAGAAAATAGTATTATCTACTTTTTTTTCTTTCGATAGTACTATTTTCTAAACTTTCCATTCTTTTTTGATACAATAAATCATTAATTCGCAATTCTAACCCAACTTTACGGCATATTGAATTTATCAGTGCATATAAGTCAACTGTTCCAATTACAGATAACAACATTATAAATAATTCTCTTTTTTCTTTATCTAAAGTATTAAGTGGTTCAAAACTAGTAAACGCTACTAGAGAAACGATACTTACACCTAGGGCAAATGTACTAAATATACTAGTAATAATTGCTTTATGCTTCATCTTTTTTAAGCGATTACATTCATGTTCAATTTCTACAATTTTATATGATTTTTCCATTTTCACCACCGAGGTGATATATTAACATAAATAAAGTTTAAAGTCAATTATTCTACTGTAACTGATTTAGCTAAATTTTTAGGTTTATCAATATCACAATTTCTTAAATAAGCTACTTTATAAGATATTAATTGAAGTGGGATAATGGCAAGCATTGGAGTTAAATATTTATTTATATCTTTAACCACAATTACTTCATCAGCAAATTCTAATTCTTCTTTAATTGAATCTATTGTAATTAAAATAACATATGCTCCTCTTGCTTTAACTTCTTTAATATTACTAATAGTTTTTAAATATACATCTTTATCAGTCATTACCGCTATTA
The DNA here is from genome assembly GCA_947632715.1 of uncultured Bacilli bacterium. Taxonomy (GTDB): domain Bacteria; phylum Bacillota_I; class Bacilli_A; order RF39; family UBA660; genus SIG200. The sequence continues at coordinate 18,645 of CANRQF010000018.1, forward strand.
CTTTAGTATTATTACTTATTAAAGATATTGTTCCATGTTTTAATTCTCCTGCTTGATATGCTTCACTATGAATATAAGATATTTCTTTTAATTTTAAACTTCCTTCCATACATATTGCATAATCTATACCTCTTCCAATAAAGAAGATATCTTCATCTTGATATAAAATACTTGCTAACTTAAAATATGTATCTTCATTATTTAATAATTCTTGTAAATAATTTGGAGCCTTTTTAAACATATCTAAAGAACTACTTAATTCATCTTTATTAATCAATTTTTTATCATATTTTAATTTTAAATTGATTAACATTAACATTGCTACTTGTAATAAATAAGCTTTAGTCGTAGCAACAGCAACTTCTACTCCAGCTTTAATATAAAGAACTGTGTCGACTTCTCTAGCGATAGTAGATGATACTACATTAACAATACCTAGGGTATCAATGCCATCTTCCTTTGCTTTTCTTAAAGATGCTATTGTATCAGCTGTTTCTCCAGATTGACTAATTAAAATAACCAATGTATCTTTATCATAAAATACTTTTTTATAACGATATTCACTAGCAACTTCTACATTTACTTCTATTTCTGAATCACTTTCAATAATATATTTACCAACTAGTCCTGCATGCATGGCTGATCCACAAGCAACAATATGAATTTTCTTATATTTAGAAAAATCTGGCATATTTTTAAGAAAAGCATTAACATCAATATAATCATTTAGAGTATTTCTTAGCACTTCTGCTTCTTCATGTATTTCTTTTAACATATAGTGTTCATAGCCACATTTATCATGAGCTTCAATACTCCAATTGACTTCTTCTATTTTCTTGTTAATTATTTCTAAATCACTATTATAAAATTCAACTTTATCTTTAGTTAACTTAATTATTTCTAAATTATTTACGATAACATATTTCTTCGTAAAATTAACTATAGCCGAAACATCTGAGGCAATTAAATTTTCATGTTTACTTAAGCCAATTATTAAAGGACTATCACATTTAGTAGCATATAAAGTATCAAGTTCATCATCAAATATTATTCCTAAAGCATAACTTCCTTTAATACCCTTTTGAAATTCTTTTATAACTTCTAAATTATTATCTATATCTTTTTTTAAATAATCTAAATAAGCACAAGCTACTTCTGTATCGGTTGATGATAAAAAATTATAACCTTTTTTAATTAATAAATCTTTTAATTCTAAATAATTTTCAATAATACCATTATGAACGATTGTAACACAACCTACTTTATGAGGGTGCGAATTAATATCAGTTGCATCCCCATGAGTTGCCCATCTTGTATGAGCTATCCCCATATTACTAGTTAAATTATCATCAATTGCTTCTTCTAAATTACTTATTTTTCCAGATTTCTTAATAATTTCCACTTTATTATCGCATACATATGCTACACCAGCTGAATCATAACCCCTATATTCTAAAGTTTTTAAATTTTTAATTAAACTATCTTGGATACTTATCTTTTTTCCTACATATCCAACGATTCCACACATAAAATTCCTCCATAACAAAAACAAGTGTGATATATTTTTTGTTATAATGTTGATTTTATTTTTTATTATATATCTTTCGATTCACTTTTTAACCGTAGTAGTACCCGCCGAATATTTCGATGATCTACTAACCTCGTCATCTATATAAGACCTGGCGCTCAATTAAGAAAACAATCCTTTCCATATCTTAATCTATTTATAGTATATTATATTTTTAGGCTTTTGTGCAATCATTATTGGAAAATAATAGCAAATTATAATATAATTATATTGGAAGTGATAATATGTTATATGAAACTAATTCAAAATTAGTTAAAGAAGGTCAAACATTCGTAGCTATTAAAGGTTATACTGTTGATGGGCATGATTTTATCAAAGAGGCAATTAAAAACGGAGCTAGTAAAGTTGTCGGGGAACAAGATTTAAAATTAGATGTTCCTTATGAAAAAGTAGCAGATTCTAAAAAATATTTAGATGAACATTTAGTTAGTGAATACGGAAAAGAAATAAATAAACTAAAAATTATTGGGGTAACTGGTACTAATGGTAAAACTACTACTTGTTTTTTAACTTATCAAATATTAAGAAAACTAGGAAAAAAGGCATCTTACTTAGGAACAATTGGATATTATTATAATGATAAACATATTGAACTTAATAATACTACCCCAGATATCTTAACTTTATATAAATTATTACTTGATGCTGTTAATGATGGTGTTGAATACTTAGTAATGGAAGTATCTAGTCATGCTCTATCTTTAGAAAGAATAAAAGGTCTTCATTTTGTAGGAGCTGGCTTTACTAACCTTACTGAAGACCACTTAGATTATCACAAAACAATGGAAAATTATTTAAATGAGAAATTAAAAATTATTAATTATTTAAATGATGATGCTTATATCCTTTTAAATAGTGATGATGATGCTTCAGAAAAGTTTAAAATTGCTAAACATTATAAAACTTATGGTTTAAATGGTGATTATAAAATATTAAATTACGAAATATTACCTGATCATACTAATTTAGAATTTAGTTATGATGACAATACTTACAAAGTAACAACTAATTTAACTAGTAAATTTAACATTTATAACTATTTAACTAGTTTATCTATTTTAAATAATATTGGTTTTAGCATTGAAGATATTATAAAAGTTACAAAAGAAGTATATCCGCCAAAAGGAAGATGTGAAACATATAAAGTAAAAAAAGGATATGCTGTTGTCGATTATGCTCATACACCAGATGCAGTGGAAAAAGTTATTTTAGCTTATACCGAACTTAAGAAAAATAGAATTATTACTATCATAGGTTGTGGTGGTGATCGTGATCCAATAAAAAGACCTATCATGGGTAATATTGCTACTAAACTTAGTGATTATGTTATATTTACCAATGATAATCCAAGAACAGAAGATCCTAAAAAGATTATGGATGATATAACTAAAGATAATAAAAATAATAATTATGAGATAATATTTGATCGTAAAGAAGCAATTACTAAAGGAATTAATATGCTTGATAATGAAGATATT
>CANRQF010000019.1 GCA_947632715.1 uncultured Bacilli bacterium
AAGAATACATTATTTTTTTTACTATAAAAAGTAATTGTACCATAATTTTACATTATTTTTTTATGCGATTGCCATATATATTTCCCAAATTTCTTGACATAATCTATATTTTAATATTATAATAATAGCGCTAAAAAGAAAGAGGTGGATTCTAGAATGAAAAGAACTTATCAACCAAATAAAAGAAAAAAAGCAAAAACATGTGGTTTCTTTGCACGTAAAGGATCAAAGGTTTTAAATGCAAGAAGAAAGAAAGGTCGTAAGGAATTAACAAAATAATTTCTTACGGGTTTTTTTAATATATGAAAAAAAAAGACGTTGTAAAATCCAATGAATTATTTAATGAAATAATAGCTAAAGGTATAAAAATAAGTAATAAATATTATGCAATTTACGCTATTAAAAAGGATTTTATTAAAAATAATTATGGAATTGCAGTTGGCAAAAAGATTGGTAATGCTGTAACTAGAAATAAAATAAAAAGACAAATTAGAAATATTATAACAAATAATTTTAAACTATTTCCAAATTATCATAATTATATTATAATGATAAGGAAGGAACTAATTAATTTATCCTATAATGAAATGGAAAAATATTTAGTTGAATTATTAAACAATAAAGGAGATATTTATGAAAAATAAAATACTAGCATGTATAGCAGTTGTTATGATAATGTTAACAAGTGGATGTGGTGCCAATAATTATATTAAGGATGAAGATAAAAAAATAGTTCAATATGATGAAACTGGTCAAAGTTTACCAAATAATATATTATGTAAACCAGAAGAAGAATCAGAACTATATAAAGTATATGATAAATATGATGATCAATTAAAAATTTCTTTAAGTAAACTTCCAACTTGTAGTAAATTTAAACTTAATTCAAATAAATCTTCTGGATTATGGGAAATGATTTTTGTTAAACCACTTGCATATTTAATATTAAAATTAGGAAATTTAATTGGCAATATGGGTATATCATTAATTTTGGTTGGTTTATTAATTAGAATTGTTCTTTTACCCTTTGCATATAAAACTCAAAAACAAAGCAAAAATATGCAAAAAGTTCAACAAGAAATGCAAAAACTTGAATATAAGTATCGTGGAAGAGAAGATAGAGATTCATTGATGATGAAAAGTCAAGAAATGATGGCTTTATATAAAAAATATGATATTAAACCAATGTCTGGTTGTTTAGTTTCATTTTTACAATTACCATTATTCTTTGCTTTCTTACAAGCTATCAATAGAGTACCAGCAATATTTGAAGATACATTATTAGGATTTAATTTAGGAATGACTCCTTACGTTGGATTATCTCATGGAAATTATTTATACTTATTACTAATAGTTTTAATTGCAGCATCAACATATTTTTCATTTAAATATTCAATGAATTCAACTGCTCAAATGACCGATAATAAAGATATGGCAAGTCAAATGAATTCAATGACAACAATAATGGTTATAATGATAACATTAACATCATTCTCATTATCAACTGCCTTAGCATTTTACTGGATTACTACATATGCATTTATAGCAATTCAAACATTTGTGTTTAAACGTTTATCTAATGATAAAAAAGATAAAAGGGTAGATAAACCTAAAAAGAATAAAATAAAAGATAAATTAGAAGTTAAAAGAGGTCTTAAATATGGAAATAATAGTTAAAGATGGAAAAGAATTAGAAGAGGTATTAGAAAGTATATGTAGTGAAAATAATGTTACTAAAGATGATTTTTATTATCACTACACTGAAAAAAAGAATGGTTTGTTTAATAAAAATGTTGTAATTGAAGTAACTGCTTATTTAAAAAGTGAAATATTAAATTACATAAAAGAATATTTAGAAGAATTACTTACTAATATGGGATTAAAAGTTAATTTTGAAACAAAGATGCGTGAAGATAGTATGTATGTAAAAATTTATTCTGATAATAATCCTGTTATTATTGGTAAAGGTGGTAATACTTTAAAAGCTTTAGAAGTTATTGTTAAGCAAAAACTTAATACAGCATTTAACATTCGTCCTTATGTATGTTTAGATGTTGAAGATTATCGTGAAAAACAACAAAGAAGACTAGAAAGACTTGCAAAAAATTTAGCTAAGGATGTAGTTAGAACAAAAGTAGAAGTACACTTAGAAAATATGAATGCCTATGATAGAAGAATAATTCATAATGCTTTAACTAACTTTAAAGGAGTAAGTACTGTTAGTGAGGGTGAAGAACCTAATAGACATGTAATTATTAAACCAGAATAAAAAAATTATAGTTTTAAAACTTGCAAAATTAAAAATATTTTAAATATAATTTTATTAAGTAATAAGGATTTTGGTTGATGAATATAAGTGAAATTTTAATAAAAATTGAAAATAATAATTTTTTGAATGACTTAATCAAGAAAGATTTAAATATTATACTTAATTATTTTTTTGAAAATAATATTAATTTTGAAGATATTTTAATAAGTAATCTAGGTTCAATCGTTAATATAAGTATATATAATAATGATATTAATTTAAATATTAGTTATAAATGTAATAATAGATATAAAATAAAAATTATTAATATAAATAAAAATGTTGAAATAACTAATAATTATTCATATTTTTTGATATATCAATATGAAATTGATAATACAATTTATACATTTAATTTTAATATAAAAGAATTAAAAGATAATGTTGATATGATAAAAAGTATTAAAGGAGAAAAAATGATATTTGAAGATTATATATTAGATTCTAAAGAAATAAATATAAAAGAATTAATTTATGAACCAGAAATTATATTAAAAAAAATTAAGAAAAAATAACAATGGAGGTTTTGGTTATGTATTTAGAAAAGTTAAAAAATTATATAAATGATAATTTAATATATGATGATTGTAAAGAAATGATTAATTACCATTTAAATTTATATTTATCATTTTTTTTAAAAGATGATTATAATTTAAATAATATTGAATTAAAATATGAAGAGTATCATAAATGTACATATGTTTATTTATACTTTGACAATTTTAATGTTGTATTTTGGTTTAGGGAAAGACATTGTTGTTCTGTATCATTTGATTTTATAAATGATAATATAAGAATAAAAAATAGTTTATTACCAAAATTTGGTATTTATTTTATTGATAATGATTGTTTATATCAATTTGGTGAAATAACTGTTGTAAAAGATAGTGTATTAGATCTTAAAGAAATTAAAGTAGCAAAATTTGATTTAAAAAATTCAGTAAATGAATGTTTTGATGTTGATCTTCCACCAATAGATGGTGAAAATAATATTAGTATTATTTGTCAAATTGTAGATAATATTAAATTGAAATATAAAAATAATTTAGTAAGAAATAGAGAATTAAATAAATTATAAAAATGTTAAGATGGTAATTTAGTTACCATTTTTTTAATGCAATTAATTATAATTTGTGCTAATATATTGCCGGGTGGTTATCTATGGAAGATACTATATGTGCAATTTCAACTGCTAAAGGAGTTGGAGCTATTTCAATAATTAGAATTAGTGGTAAAGATGCTTTTAATATTATAAAGAAAATATATAAAGGCAAAGATTTAGATAAAGTTCTAAGTAATACCATAAATTATGGATATATATATGATAAAGATGAGTTAATTGATGAAGTATTAGTAAGTATTTTAAAAGCTCCTAAAACTTATACAATGGAAGATATAGTAGAGATTAATTCACATGGAGGAATAAATACTACTAATAGAATTTTAGAATTAGTTTTAGAGCATGGGGCACGACTTGCTGAACCAGGAGAATTTACGAAAAGGGCCTTTTTAAATGGCAGAATAGATTTAACGAAAGCTGAAGCAGTTAATGATTTAATAAATGCTAAAAGTAATTTAGCTAGAAGAGTTGCTTTAAATAATATAAAAGGAGATTTATATAACAAAATTAAAGCATTAAGAAATGATATTGGTAAACTTATGGCTAATATTGAAGTAAATATTGATTATCCTGAGTATGAAGATATAGAAGTAATTACGAATGAAGTATTAAAACCAGAGTTAGATAAAGTAAAAGAAGAAATAAATAAAATATTAAAAAATACAAAGAATGCTAAATTAATTAATAATGGCATTAATATTGCTTTAATAGGAAGGCCTAATACAGGAAAGAGTAGTATTTTAAATAAGTTTTTAGATGAAGAAAAAGCAATTGTCACAGAGATTCCTGGAACTACTAGAGATATAGTTGAGGGAAGTATGACTTTAGATGGGTTTGAACTTAACTTTATTGATACAGCAGGCATAAGAGAAACTAGTGATGTAGTAGAAAAAATTGGGGTAGAGAAAAGTAAGAAAGCCATAGATAGTGCCGATATAGTAATTGTTGTATTAAATAATAGTGAAAAATTGACTAAAGAAGATGAAGAACTTATTAATTTAATTCCAGAAAATAAAAGAATAATATTTGTTAATAAAAGTGATTTACCTAACAAATTAGAAATAAAAGATAATTATATAATAGGAAATACTGTTAATTATGATGGTATTGATAATTTAAAAAAAGCCATAAAAGAAAAATTAAATTTAGATAATATTATGTTAAATGATATGACTTATATGTCTAATATAAGAGAAATAGATTTATTAAAGAAAGCTTTAGATAGTATAGAAAGTGCTCTTAATAATTTATATAGTATGCCAATTGATATGATAGAAATTGATATAACTAATGCTTGGAATTATTTAGGAGAAATAACGGGTGAAGTTTATCAAGATGAACTATTAGATATACTATTTAGTAATTTTTGTGTAGGAAAGTAGTGATTTTATGTATGATGTAATAGTAGTAGGTGGTGGACACGCTGGTTGTGAAGCAGCAAATATAAGTGCCAAACTAAGAATGAAGACACTTCTTTTAACTATGAATAAAAAAAATATTGCTGATATGCCATGTAATCCTTCAATTGGGGGAGTAGCAAAGGGTATAATTGTCAGAGAAATTGATGCTCTTGGTGGACTTATGGGTATTGTAGCAGATAAAAGTCATTTTCAAATAAAAATGCTTAACAATTCTAAAGGTCCTGCCGTAAGAAGTTTACGTTGTCAAGCTGATAAAAGAGTATATCCTAAAGTTATGCTCGAATATTTAGAGAGTAATCCTAATTTAGAAATAAAAGAAGGTTTAGTTGAAGATTTAATTGTTGAAGATAATGTTGTTAAAGGTGTTATTTTAAGTGATAATACGAAAATAACTAGTAAAACGGTTATCTTAACAACAGGTACATATTTAAAAGCATCAATATTAGTAGGTAGTACAAAAAAAGATGAAGGACCACATGGAGAGGGAAGAAGTAATACTTTAAGTGATAAATTAAGAGAATACGGTTTAGAAATAATTAGACTAAAAACAGGAACTCCACCTAGAATAGCTAAAGATAGTATCGATTTTAGTAAATTAAAAGAAGAACTTGGGGATGATACTTATTATACTTTTAGTCATGATATTAAACCAGTATATGATATAAATAACCAACAAAAGTGTTATCTTTTATATACAAACGAAAACACCCATCAAATTATTAGAGATAATTTAACTAAATCTGCAATGTATGGTGGTTATGTAACAGGAACTGGTCCAAGATATTGTCCATCTATAGAAGATAAAATAGTTAGATTTAGTGATAAAGAAAGACATCAATTATTTTTAGAACCAGAAAGTATTTATTATGATGAGTGGTACTTACAAGGATTTTCTACAAGTATGCCAACCGATGTTCAAGAAAAATTAGTTCATAGTTTAGAAGGACTGGAACATGCTAAAATAACTAAGTATGCCTATGCTATTGAATATGATGCTATAAATCCATTACAAATGTATCCATCTTTAGAAAATAAAATTATTAATAATTTGTTTACAGCAGGTCAAATTAATGGTACAAGTGGTTATGAAGAGGCTGCTGGTCAAGGTTTAATCGCTGGTATTAATGCCGTTCAAAAAATTCTTAATAATGAGCCATTAATATTAAAAAGAAATGAAGCTTATATTGGAGTGTTAATTGATGACTTAGTAACAAAAGGAATAAAAGATCCATATCGTATGCTTACAAGTAGAGCGGAATTTAGACTTATTTTAAGACATGATAATGCTGATTTAAGACTTAGAGATATTGCTTATAAATATCATACTATTTCTTCTGAACAATATAAAAGATTACAAGATAAAAAAGATAATATTATTAAATTAGAAGAAGAAATTAAAAATAATAAACTTGTCATGAATGAAGATATTAAACAAGATTTTATAGATAATAATTATAGTATACCTTTAAAGAATTTAACCTATGAAGAATTGTTAAAAAGACCAGAGATAACTTTTAAATTTTTAAATAAATATCATGAATTTAATTATCCAGAAGATGTATTAGAACAAGTAGAAATATTAACTAAGTATGAAGGATATATAAATAAAGCCATAAAAGAAAGTGATAAATTAAAAAAGATTGAAGAAAAAGAAATACCTTTAGATATAGATTATAGTAAAATCAAAAATTTAGCAAGTGAAGCAAGACAAAAATTAAGTGAAATAAGACCAAAAACAATAGCCCAAGCATCAAGAATAAGTGGAGTTAATCCAAGTGATATAACCATATTATCTATATATCTAAAAAAGGAGTATAACAATGACTAAAGATGAATTTATTAAAGAAATTACTAAATTAAATATTGCATATACTAGTGATATGTTAGATAAATTAGAAGTATATAAAGAATACTTAAAAGAATATAATGAACATACTAATTTAACCAGAATTACAGATGATAATGATATTTATTTAAAACATTTTTATGATTCTTTAACGATAATAAAAGGAATAGATTTAAATAAAATTAATAATTTACTGGATATTGGCAGTGGCGCTGGTTTTCCAGGTATGGTCATTAAAATATTTTATCCAAATATTTCCGTAACTTTACTAGATTCTAATAATAAGAAAACTAAATTTTTAGAAAGTTTAGCAAAAAAATTAAATTTAAATGTAACAGTAGTTAATAAAAGAGTTGAAGATTATGCTAAAGATAATTTAAATAAATTTGATTTAGTAACAGGTAGAGCAGTAGCGAGTTTAAGAGTACTTAGTGAACTTTCCCTACCACTTGTAAAAAAAGATGGCTATTTCTTACCATTAAAGGCTAATATTGATAATGAATATGATGATGCTTTAGATACGATTAGTATATTAAATGGTATAGTAGAAAAAATAATAACATTTAATTTATATAAAGATGAAGGAATAAGAAATATAATTGTTATAAAAAAGATAGATAATTCATGTTTAAAAATTTTAAGAACATATGATAAAATATTGAAAAAGCCTCTTGTAAAAAAGGTTTAAATAAGATAGAATAAATTATAGAGGTAAAGGGGCATGATTGTGTGAAAACGGAGTCACAAGTTTTAAATATACCTATTGAAGATATCATTCCTAATCGTTTTCAACCACGATTAAATTTTGATGACTCTGGATTAGAAGAACTTTCAGCCTCAATAAAACAACATGGTGTTATACAGCCATTAGTAGTCAGAAGAACTGGTGATAAATTTGAAATTATTGCTGGTGAGAGAAGGTATAAAGCTTCAAAAATGGCTGGACTTACGTCAGTACCTGCAATAGTAGCAACACTAGATGATAAACAAAGTGCTGAATTAGCAATCGCTGAAAATGTTCAAAGAAGAGATTTATCCGCTATTGAAGAAGCTAAATCTTATGAATCGCTTGTTAATAAAGGATATTTAACTAAAGAAGAACTGGCTAAAAAAATGGGTATCAGTTTGATGGCTGTTGAAAATAAGTTAAAATTATTGACATTATCAGATGAAGTTCAAAAAGCATTAATGGAAGGAAAAATATCAGAAAGACATGCTCGAAGTTTATTACAATTAGATTCCAAAGAAGAGCAAAATAAATGGTTAAATACGATATTAGAAGAAAGAATAACAGTAAAGGAGTTGGATAATCGTTTAAAAAAAATTTCAAGTGATGGAATAGAAGAGTTAGATGTACCCGAAGAAATTTCTAAAAACGATGAAAATATGGATAATAATATGAATACAGATACAGAAACAAATGAAGTTTTAAATCCGGAAGAACAACCAATGCCAAATAAATTCTTTAATTTTCTAGAAGATGAACAAGCAAATATGAATACCGGTAATGATAAGGTTAGACCTGCTTTTGAAATTGTACCACCAACCCAAATTCAAGCCCCAGAATATAATGAAGTTGAAGTGTTAGATACAAATCCTAATATAATTGAACCAGTACCAAATCCAAATGTATTACCATCTGAGCCAGTTGTAAATAATGTTGAGCCGGGAATGATTACAGAACCAAATATTGTCGATATACCTAATATAGATCCAATTAATGAAATAAATAATTCTGAAGCAATACGTGAATTTGAGAAACAAAATCATTTTGAAGAAAAAGAAGCTGAAGAAGAAAATAGTGTTAATATAACTTTAGATGAAGAAGAATTTGAAAGCTTAGAATTTGCTTCTCACTTAATGGATAAAATGAAAACAGAATTGAAAAAGCATAAATATTCAATTGTATTTTTAGAAGAAGATAATGATAAAGAATTAAAATATACGATAACTATTAAGAAAAAATAAAATGTTGAAAAAAATATTCAACATTTTTTAATTTATAATTGGTTCACTTCCTTTTAAGTAATAAAATACAGTTGCTTTTTTTACATCATTAGTTGGTTCACCACTTATAGCATCTAGAATAACACCAACAACATCTTTAGGAGTTTCATACCATTCTATATCTTGATCTTTTTCTATTTCCTCCATTGTATCTGCCCATATATTTTTAGTTATATAACTATAATTTTTTTCTAACTCAGTACTATCATCATGACCAATCCAAACCAACATTAAGTCTTCTTGATTATAACCTATTGCCCAGTGATCAGTTGCAGTTGTTCCCGTTTTTATGGCATATTTTCTCGTTAATTTAGAAGCAATTGTTGATGCTGTTGCAACTGTATAATCTTTAAATATAGAACTAGTAGTATTTGCTAGTAATTCATTTAATATATAAACATAATTAGGATTTAATACTAATTTTTTTTGTTCCTTTTTATTATAAATAACATTACCATCATTATCTTCAATTTTTCTTATAAAATATAAATCTTTTTTATATCCACCACTGGCAAATGTTGCATATCCAGTTGCATAGTCTAACATTGATATTTCTTTTGTTCCTAGTGCTAGTGATGGAATAGAAGGTAACTCTTCTTTAATACCGGCAATTTTTGCAATATTAACTAGTTCATCAGTACCTAAAAACAAATTGGTTTTAACGGCATAAATATTATCAGAAAAAGCAATCGCTGCAGCCATGGTGATATCTTTATTAGCATATTTATTACCATAATTAATCGGTGCATATGTTTGTTTATCTGCTGTATTAAATATTGTAAATTCACTTTTAAATAGAGAAGATGAAGTTAAATTATTTTCTAACGCAGCATAATATAAAAAGGCTTTCATTGTTGAACCTACTTGTCTTTTTGATGATATAGCTCGATTATATTGACTCTTACCATAATCAAGACCTCCGGTTAATGCTTCAACTTTACCACTGTCAGGATCAACAATGATACTTGCAACTTGTAAATCTTTTTCATCTTTTAAATTATTAAGAATGTTTTGTTCTAATGAACTTTGTTTTTCCATATCTAAATTAGTATATATTTTTAACATTCCATCTTCTAATGCTTTTTTATTTATTCCTAATGTTTCTAATTCATGATATACAGCATCTTGATAATACATAAGCATTTGTAAATGTTGTTCATTTACTTTTCCATATATAGAAACGTCTTCAAAATTTAAATTATCATATTCTTCTTTAGAAATAAAATTATTATTTAAAAGGGAAATAGCAACAGTTTGACTTCTTTTCATTGATTCCTCCCAATTAGAAACGGGATTATATTTATTAGGGCTTTTAGGTATACCTGCTAAAATAATTGCTTCTTCCATAGTTATATCTTTTACATCTTTATTAAAATAGTACATGGAAGCATTACTAACTCCATAATTACCATTTCCATAATTAATCGTGTTTAAGTATGCTTCTAAAATTTCATCTTTATCATATTGTATTTCAACAATAATGGTTAAAAATGCTTCTTTAATTTTTCTTTTCCAACTTGTATCAAAATCTAAATATAAGTTCTTTACTAATTGTTGCGTTATAGTTGATGCTCCTTGAACAATATGTCCATTTTTAATATTATTACTCATTGCTTTAATAATTCTTAATATATCAAAACCATGATGTTCATAAAATTTTTTATCTTCAATTGAAATGACAGCTTGTTTCAAATTATCACTAATATCTTCTAAATTAACCCATTTACTTGTACTACTTCCTTGATAAATTAAATTATCTTTATTATCATATAAATAATAAGTACCATTATTTGTAATATTTAATTTAGGAATAATAAGAGCATAAATATTAATACCAATATAGCTTAATATTCCAATAACTAAAACTAGAAATATTATTTTTTTTAATAATTTTAAAATATGCAAATTAACCACCTAAGATTATTATGTAAAAAAAAGTATAAATTATGTTGAATTTATATATAGTATGTGTTATAGTTTTTAGGAAAAAGGAGTGATTATATAAATAAAAAAATTGATTGGTTATTATTTAATGATAATGAAATTATTATAAATAATAAAGAAGTTATGTGTGAAATGGTTAATAATATTATTTTCTATAAAGAAGATAATGTTGATAATATAATAGATTTAAATAATAAAACATATACAAGAGAAAATAATGAATATATATTTAAAGTTGATTTTCAAAAAAAAGAATTTTTATATACTTTGAAAGATATTAATAAAACTATATTGCATAATTTAACAAAATGTAGTATAAAAATTGAGAGTGATATTGAACTCATTTATAGTTTAGATGATGAAGAAAAAAGAATATTAATACATTTGTATTAGAATATATAATATATAATGCATATAATGTTTTTGAAAAGGAGAAATTAATATGAATATAAAAGATATGTCAAAAGAAGAATTACAAACTATGGGTTATGATGAAATAGCTTATTTAATATTAGAAAATAATAAAAAGAAGATGAAATTATTAGATTTATTTGAAAAAGTTTGTGAAGCATTAGAATTACCTAAAGAGATTGTTCAAGATCGTATAGCTGACTTTTTTGAATTATTATCAATTAATAAAAAATTTGTTTTATTAAAAAATGGCTATTGGGATTTAGCTACTAATCATCTTCAAGATATTGTTGTAGAAGATGAAGAAGATTCTGATAGTGAAGAATTAGAAACAGAAGAAGAAGAAGAAATTGAAGAAGAACAGGAAGAAGATATCTTCTATGATGACTTAGATGATTCAGACGAAGAAGATGATGATTTAAAAGATTTAGTAATTATTGATGAAGATGAAAATTTACAAGAATAAATTTTCATTTTTTTCTGAGGGAGATTTATGAAAAAATTATTGGGAAATATAGGTATAAAAACTAGTATAATAACAATCGTTATTAATTTAGTTTTATTTACTATTAAATTAATTTTAGGACTTATTGGTCATTCAAAATCATTAGTATCTGATGCTATTCATTCTCTAAGTGATGTTTTTACAACTATAATTGTTATTTTTGGTTTTATTATGGCTAGTAGAGAGGCAGATGAAAATCATCCTTATGGGCATGAAAGATTAGAAAGTGCTTTTGCTATTATTTTGGCTTTTTTTCTTTTTTTAACTGGACTATATATAGGTATTGATGCATTAATTAGTACAAAGAGTATTATATTACCTAGTTTAATTGGTTTAATTGGAGCCGGTCTTTCTATTATCGTTAAAGAAATTATGTTTCAATATACAATAAAAATAGCTAAGAAGATTAATTCACCAGCATTAAAGAGCGATGCTTGGCATCATCGTAGTGATGCTTTATCTTCAATTGGATCTTTTATAGGTATAATCGGTTCCCATTATGGTTTCAAATATTTAGATCAAATCGTTTGTTTATTTATATGTATTTTAATTTTAAAAACCGCTATCGATATATTTATAAGTGCAATTAAAGGTATGTTAGATACGTCATGTGATAAAGAATTTGAAAATGAAATATTAAATACAATAATTAAATCTAGTAATATTATTCAAGTAATTGATTTAAAAACTAGAATGTTTGGTAGTAAGATATATATTGATGTAATCATTTCTATGGATGGAAATACACCTCTTAAAAAAGTAGATAAGATAAGAAATAAAATTCATAATTTGATTGAAAAAAAATATGAATTAATTAAACACATTAATATAAATGTTATACCAAATAAGTAAGAGATATAATTGACTTTTTATACTTAGAATAGTATAATTAGTCTTCGTTTGAGGGTAGTAAACATGTTTATAAAGAAATTAGATAAAGCCAATAAAGAAATAATGAATGAAAGTTATACTGATTTAAAAGATATTTTAAAAGTTTATGAAAATATTTTTGAAGATCAATATTTATTTGATTTAGAAAATTTAGAACAAAAAATTAATTATACAGAAGAAGCTAATGATTATTTTAATAAAAAAAGCTATGATTATAAAAATATATGTTCTATTTTTGATGAAAGTGCTAAAAGAAATTCTAAATGGGCTTTTATCTATTTAATAACCTTCTTAGGTCTTTGTACATTTACAAATTCTATGTTACTTATTTATTTAAGTGCAGTATTAACAATAATTCCTACATCATTTATGCTTTTTTATGCTGCTTTGGGTGCAATATCTAATATAGAATATAATTTTTATAATGCTAAATCTCGTTATTATTTTAATTTAAATAAGGCCTATAAAAATGAAGAATTAAAAAATAGAAGTATTAGAATAATTGAAGAAGAAACTAATGAATTAAATTCTACTAAAGTTGAAAATAGATTAGAAAATGAAAATATTGAGACGGTTATAAATAACAAAGATAAAGTTAGAACGAGAATTAAAAAGAAGTAATATAATTGCAAGCAGTAATTTAAAATGATATAATTTTTTACGAAAGATGAGTGATATTATGTTTGAAAGATTAAATAATATAGTAGCAAAATATGAAGAATTAAAAGTAGAACTTACTAAACCAGAAGTATTAGGAGATTATAATAAGTTAAAAAAATTATCTAAAGAACAAAGTGATTTAGAAGAAATAGTAAATAAATATGAAGAATATAAAAATACCAAAAAAGCTTTAGAAGAAGCAGAATCTTTAATTAATGATCCAGAATTTAAAGAAATAGCTGAAGGGGAAGTAGAAACTCTTACTAACAAATTAGAAACAATTAATAGTGAACTAGAAATATTATTAGTGCCTAAAGATGAGAATGATGGTAAAAATGTTATTATGGAAATAAGAGGAGCTGCTGGGGGAGATGAAGCAAATATTTTTGCTGGAGACTTATTTAGAATGTACTCTTATTATGCTGAAGAAAATGGTTGGAAAATAGAAGTATTAAATTCAATTGAAGGTACCAGTGGAGGATATTCTCAAATAGAATATATGATAAAAGGAGATAATGTTTATTCAAAATTAAAATATGAAAGTGGATCTCATCGTGTTCAAAGAGTACCTGAAACAGAAACACAAGGAAGGGTACACACTTCAACTGCAACGGTTTTAGTTATGCCAGAGGTAGAAGATGTTGATATTGAAGTAAAAGAAAGTGATTTAAAAATAGATGTATATCATTCAAGTGGTGCTGGTGGTCAATCTGTAAATACTTCTAATTCAGCAGTACGTATTACACATATTCCAACTGGTGTTGTAGTAGCATGTCAAACAGAAAGAAGTCAATTAAAAAATAAAGAAAATGCAATGCGTTTATTAAAAATTAAGTTACATGATGAAATGAAACAAAAACAAGAACAAGAAGTTGGGGCAGAAAGAAAAAGTAAGATTGGTACTGGAGATCGTTCTGAAAAAATAAGAACATATAACTATCCTCAAAATAGAGTAACTGATCATCGTATTAATTTTTCAATTATGGAACTTGATAGAGTTATGGATGGTCATTTATCACCAATTATTGAAGCTCTTATTACCGAAGATTTGCGAAGAAAATTAGAAGGTAACAAAGAAAGTTTATAAAATGGCTGATGAAGAGTTATTAAAAAAGTATTTAGATAAAGACAAGTATGAAGATGGTTTAAAAAGATTAAATGCTGGTGAACCAGTTCAATATATTATAGGTAATGTAGATTTTTATAATTGTCATATTAATGTTAATAAAAATGTATTAATACCTAGATTTGAAACAGAATATTTAGTAGATAAAACAATTAAATATTTAAAACAATTAGAGATGGATAATCTAAAAATATTAGATATTGGTACCGGAAGTGGTTGTATTAGTATAGCTTTAAAAAAGAATATAATGTGTCAAATTGATGCTTTAGATATTAATGAAAAAGCAATTACTTTAGCTAAAGAAAATGCTAGAATAAATAATGTTGATATAAATTTTTTTGTTAAAAATATAGATGAATATAGAACCAATACAAAGTATGATGTTATAATAAGCAATCCACCATATGTATCTACTAGCAAAAAGGTCGATAAAAAAACTAAATATGAGCCACAAAATGCTATTTTTGCACCTGAAAATGGTCTATATTTTTATCGAATCATTCTAGAAAGATTACATGATAATTTAAATATTAATCATTTAATTGCATTTGAAATAGATGATAAACAAGGAAATATAATAAAAGAATTAGTTAATAAATATTTACCTAATGATTATATAATAATAGAAAAAGATTATAATAATTATGAAAGATATGTATTTATTAGTAATAAAGATATAAATAGATAGTTTTTACTATTTATTTTTAATTTGTATAAAATTATTATTATATAAACAATATATACTTGGTGATAAGTATGAAAAAAATAATAATAATTTTATTTATAATTACTATAGTATTTGTTTCAATTAATGAAAAAGAAAACATTTTAATACCAGATGATGCGATTAGATTTAGGATAATTGCTAATAGTAATTCTAAAGAAGATCAAGATTTAAAAAAGGTAATTAAAAAGGATGTTGAAAAAGAATTGTTTGAATTATTAAATAATGTTGATAATATTAATGATGCTAGAAAAATAATTAATAATAATTTAGATAAAATAGATAATATTGTAAGTAAATATAATGTTTCATATGATATAAGTTTTGGAAATAATTATTTTCCAGTAAAAGAATATAAAGGTATTAAATATGAATCAGGTAATTATGAAAGTTTAGTTATTAAATTAGGTAATGCTGTTGGTAACAATTGGTGGTGTGTTTTATTTCCTCCATTATGTTTATTAGATGAAAAAAATAATATAGATAATAGAGAATATAAATTATATACAAAAGAATTGATTAATAAATTTATAAATTCATAATATATTTAATTAGGTGATAAAAGTGTCTATAATATTAACATTACTATTAATTGGTATTTCTTTATCTATGGACACATTTTCTGTTTCTCTTAGTATAGGGTCTTTTAATATTTCCAAAAGAAAAATGGTAATTCTAAGTTTAATTGTTGGAATTATGCATTTTTTTATGCCTTTAATAGGTGATTTATTTGGTAATAAAATAGTTAATTATTTAAATATAAATGCCAATATATTACTTGGGTTAATTTTATGGTTTATAGCCATTCAAATGATTATTAATTTATGGAAAAAAGAAGAAACTATTTTTGAGTTTAGTTATATTAGTATTATTTTAATAAGTTTATCAGTTAGTTTAGATAGTTTATCAACTGGTTTTGGTTTAAGTGCTATTACTAATGATATTATTTTAGCAGGATTTATATTTAGTATATGTGCTATGTCTTTTACTTTTATGGGATTATTAATTGGTAAATATTCTAGTAGTAAATTAGGAATATATGGTAATATAATAGGTATACTTATACTTATTTTTATAGGTTTTATCCATATTTTTTAATAATAATGAATAAATACTATAATTATTTATCAATATTATATTAGTGATAATTATGATAGATAAAATAAGAGAAAAAATAAATTATTTAAAAGAAAATTATAAGATAATTTGGATTAATTTTAAAAATAGTTTTAAAAATCCTCAAACTAGAAGAAAATATATTATATTAAGTTTAATAGTTTTAATTAATATACTTATAATTAAATTATTTAATACATTTGCATATTATACTGATGATGATGGTATACCTATAATTCAAGCTTCAGTAGGAGATTTTCAATTTAATGATAGAGATTATATCTTACTTGTTTATTTAGAAGATGCAAATGCATCAGGTAATGGAATAGGTACATATCATTTATCTTTTGGTGTACCATCTATAGGATATAAATATAAAAGTTATAATTGTAAAAATAATTCTAAATTAGAATTTAATGAAAACACAAGAGAAGTAACTGCTACTTTAAAAGAAAGAGATGTTTGTTCAATTTATTTTGATTTATCTGTTACCCTTGACTTAAATGTTAGAGTAATGTTAGAAGAATCTCATGGTAGTAATACTTATGTTTTAAGTAATAATATACCATCTTCTGGATATACATATAGTCATTATGAATGTATGAATGGTGGTACAGTTAGTTATGATAAATCAACTAATTCTTTAAGTTTAGCTAGTACAAAAAAAGAATATTGTGTAGCATATTTTAAGAAAAATGCTTAAGGAATATAATTTATGAATTATGTTAAAAAGAATAATATTATATTTATTTTATTATTAATAATTTATGTAACAATTACTTATATAACAATATCCCATATTTTATCAACTGATTTAATAAAACCATATTAGATTACTAAAGATGAAAAATAAGACTAATATATTGACAAAGCAACTTAAAAAAAGTATGATAATGCTAGTAAGCGGTTATTAATACCGAGTAAGAATTTAAAAAACATCACTATTTATTATATAGCACAAAAACCTAGTTTTTTCATAAATAATAATAAAGGTACTTTCTCATGAATTTATCTTGTGTATGTTTAAAGAAGGATGAATATGGAAAGAATTGTTATTGAGGGTGGATTTCCACTTAAGGGAACGATTACGATTGGAGGAGCCAAAAATAGTGCTGTTGCATTAATTCCAGCTTCTTTACTTGCCGATGATGTTTGTACATTAAAAAATGTACCTAACATTACTGATCGTGATGCTTTATTTGATATTGTTAAATGGCTTAATTGTGATATTAACCAAAATGGAAGTACGATAAAGATAGATCCTAGTAAATTAAAAAATGTATTAATAAGTGAAGAATTAAGTGTTAAACTAAGAGCATCTTATTATTTTATGGGTGTATTACTTGGTAAATATAAACATGTTGAAATATACTTTCCAGGTGGTTGTAATATAGGATCAAGACCTATTGATATCCATTTAAATGGATTTAAAGCTTTAGGAGCAAAAGTTACTAAAAGAGGTCATAAATATATATTAGATGCAGATGAATTAGTAGGAAATACAATTAATTTAAAATTTGCTAGTGTTGGTGCTACCATTAATATCATGTTTGCAGCAGTATATGCTAAAGGAACAACCATTATTAAAAATGCTGCTAAAGAAGTAGAAATAATTAATGTAATGGATTATTTAAATAATATGGGAGCTAAAATAAAGGGTGCTGGTACTGACACAATTATTATTGAAGGTGTAGAGAAACTTCATGGTGCTGAGATAGAAGTAATTCCTGATCGTATAGAAGCAGGTACTTACATTTTAATTGGAGCATTACTGGGAAATAATTTAAAGATAAGTGGTATTATTCCAGAACATAATAGAGCATTATTAAATAAATTAACAGAAATGGGTGTTAGTTATCAACTAGGAACAGATTATATAATAATGAATAAGTGTGATAGTTTTAAACCAGTTGATGTTAGAACTGAGGTATATCCTGGATTCCCAACTGATTTAAATCAACCCATGAGTGTTTTAATGACTCAAGCTGATGGTAAATGTACAATGGAAGAAACTATTTGGGAAAAAAGAGTTGGCCATTATCCATATTTGATAAAGCTAGGAGCCAATATTACATTAGAAGATAATAAAGCTACTATAATAGGTAAAACTAAATTAATAGGAACAGAAATTAATGCAACCGATTTAAGAGCAGGTGCTGCCTTAATTTTAGCTGGTTTAATTGCAAGTGGTAAAACTTATATTTATGATATTGATTATATTTTAAGAGGATATGAAAATATAATTAATAAATTAAGTAATGTTGGTGCTAAAATAAAAATTGAAAAAATATAATGTAGAGAAATCTACATTTTTATTTTGGTGATAAATTTGAGAAAAAAGATAATTTCAATAATAATAATTAGTATAATAATTACATATTTAATTTATGTTTTCTTTTTAGATAAAAGAATTAATATAGTAAGTATTGGTGATGGTGTTAGTAGTGGTGAAACATCATATAATATAAAAGGAATTAGTTATAATGATTATTTAAAAGATTACTATGAAGATATAAAGAAAATTAAAAATTATAATAATAAATATTCTTACAAAGATAATACACTAAATGATTTAATTAATAATTTTAATAATAATGAAAGAAATAATATTAAACAGGTAATACATGATGCTTCAATATTAACAATAGGTATTGGTGAAGAAGAATTAGTAAAGTTAGTTATGACAAATAATTTTAATAAAGATAGTATAGAAAAATTTTTAAATAATTATGATATTTTGTTAAAGTCAATAAGTAAAGTTACTGATGCTAAAATTGTACTTTTAAGTTTTTATGAAAATTATTATTTAACTAAAAGAGATATTATTATTTTAAATTCTAATTTAGCTAATTTAGCCCAAAAATATAATTGTTATTTTATAAATATTAATGATTTATTATTAAATAAAGATTATTTCTTTAGTAGTAAAGATTATTATTTTAATTATAAAGCCCATAAAGAAATAGCTACAATGATTATTAACACAATATAAAAAATTAATGCTTGCAGTATTTTAAATATATGATATAATACTTAAGAACGAAAGTTACTATACTATTTAATATAGTATGGCGAAAGGAGATAGTTATGAGAGCAAATATCCATCCAGAAGTAAAAGATGCTGTTGTTAAATGTGCTTGTGGTGCTAGTTTTAAAACTAAATCTGTGAAAGATGAAATTCATGTTGAAGTTTGTAGTGAATGTCATCCATTCTATACAGGAACACAAGGAAAAGCAAAAAAAGCTGGAAATATTGAAAAATTCAATAAAAAATATGGTTTTGATAAAGAGCAAGCATAGGGCTTGTTTTTTTAATATATAATTTATTGTATTTGATATAAATTGTGATACAATATAAGCAGGAGTGATATTTATGAAAAAGAATTTAATTATTGGTGTTTGTATGGTGTTTTTTATATTAGTATTTTATTATTTTGTTTTACCACCAATTAATTTATCAAGCCCTTTATTTTGGTTTTTTATCTTTGTTGTGTGTTTAGTTTATAATTTTGTTTCTTTATTTGTAAAAAATATGGTTGATAGAAACAAAATATTTAAATATGATAAGATTCATTATATGTTACCAATCATACTTGGTATAATCTTTCTGGGTATTATTATAGTTAATTTTATTTGTTCACCAGTTTTTAATGCTAAAAAATATAGTGAAAGAATAAAAGTATCTGAGAATCATGAATTTGTTAAAGATGTAGCCCCAGTTGATTTTACAAAAACTCCTCTTATTGATAAAGATAGTAGCGAAAAACTTGGTGATCGTAAGATGGGTGAATTTACTACTTGGGTTAGTCAATTTTATGTTAGTGATTTATATACACAAATAAATTATAATAATGAAATTATTAGGGTAACACCTTTAGAATATGCTGATATAATTAAGTATTTTGCGAATCGTGATGAAGGCGTTAAAGGTTATATTAAAGTAAATTCAGTGGATGGTACTTCAAGTTTAGTAACCCTTCAAAAAGGTATGAAATATTTACCTAGTGCATATTTTTTTGAAAATTTATATCGTAAATTAAGAATTAGTTATCCAACAACTATTTTTGATGATGAAACTTTTGAAATAGATAATGAAGGTAATCCTTACTGGATAGTACCAACAATTAAATATACTGGTGTAGGTTTGAAAAAAGAGATAACGGGAGCAGTTATTTTAGATCCAATAACGGGTGAAAGCAAAAAATATGCTAAAGATGAAGTACCAACATGGGTAGATCATTTATATAGTGCTGATTTAATTATTGAACAAATTGATAACTGGGGCGAATATCGTAATGGTTTCTTTAATTCTATGTTTGGGCAAAAAGATGTAATTAATACTACAGATGGTTATAATTATTTAGTTATGGATGATGATGTTTATTTATATACAGGAATTACTTCAGTATCTAGTGATGAATCAAATTTAGGTTTTGTCTTAGTTAATTTAAGAACAAAAGAAACTAATTATTACTTATGTCCAGGTGCTGAAGAATATAGTGCTATGGCTTCTGCTGAAGGTCTTGTTCAAGAAAAAGAATATGAAGCATCATTCCCATTATTAATTAATTTAAATAATAAACCAACATATTTATTAAGTTT